>NZ_JAYLVT010000009.1:0-274502 GCF_035818815.1 Cupriavidus sp. SS-3 | reverse complement strand
TAGACCTCCCACGGCGTGGTTTCCAGGATGCGGCGCGTCAGGTGGTGGCCGATGAAGCCGTTGACGCCGAGAATCAGGACCTTTTTCATCGGTTTCCCTCGTCGGACTGTTCGGTATGGAGATGCAGGGCAAGCGCCTGCGGCGTGACGGCAGCGCCGTCCGGTGCCGCTAGCCGCGTGACGATGACCAGGCCGCCGTCGCCGCACACGCCGATGACCTGGCCGTCGCGCACCTGCAGGCCGGTTGGCGTGCCGGCGGGAGTCGACGGCACCGCACCCGGCAGCGGCCGGCGTGCCTGCGCCACGATGAAGCGCTGCCCGCCAACTTCCGTGAACGCGCCGGGGTAGGGCGGTGCGACCGCGCGGATCAGGTTGTAGACCTCGGCGGCGGGCCGGTTCCAGTCGATGCGGCCGTCCTCGGGCTTGCGCCCCGAGTAATAGCTGCCTTCGGCCAGCCGGTTCGGGCGGCGCGGCGTCTGTCCTGCCATCATCGCGGGCAGCGCGCGCCACAGCGTCTGCTCGGCCGCCACGGTGACCTTCGCGAACACTTCGCCGGCGGTATCGTCGGGCAGGATCGGCACGGCGGTCTGGTCGACGATATCGCCCGCGTCGGGCCTGGCTTCCATCACGTGCAGCGTGGCGCCGGTCTCGGTTTCGCCGTGCAGCACCGCCCAGTTGACCGGCACGCGGCCGCGGTACTTCGGCAGCAGCGAGCCGTGCATGTTGAACGCGCCGCCCGGTGCCAGCGCCAGCACGCCGGCGGGGATCATGGCGCGATAGTAGAACGAGAAGATGACATCCGGGCGCGCGTCGCGCACGGCCTGGGCGATGGCGGGATCGGTCGGGTCCTCGCCATAGAGGAACGGCATGCCCAACTCGGCGGCGGTGTCCGCCACGTGGCGGAACCAGATGTTCTCGTCGGGCCGGTCGCGGTGGGTGATCACCAGCGCCACCTCCACGCCGCGCGCATGCAGCACGCGCAGGCAGCGGTCGCCGACATTGTGGTAGGCAAAGACGACGGCGCGCATCACGGCTCCACGGTGCGGGCCGGGTCGGCCTCGAGAATGGCCTTGATGCGGTAGCGCGGGCGGTCGCGCACTTCCTGGTAGATGCGGCCGACGTATTCGCCCAGCAGGCCCACGCCGAACAGCAGGATGCCGATCAGGAAGAAGTTCATGGCGAACAGCGTGAACAGCCCCTGTACTTCGGAACCCAGCACGAAGCGCCGCACCAGCAGCACCACGAACAGCACCCCGGACAGCAGCGACAGCAAGGTGCCGATGGCCGAGAACCACTGCAGCGGCACGATCGAGAAACCGGTGACCAGGTCGAAATTCAGGCGGATCAGCTGGTACAGCGAGTATTTCGATTCACCCGCGTGGCGCTGCTCGTGTCCGACTTCGATCTCGACCGGGTTCGAGGCAAAGGTGTATGCCAGCGCCGGGATGAAGGTATTGACCTCGCGGCACGCATTGATGGTGTCGATCACGCTGCGGTCATAGGCGCGCAGCATGCAGCCCTGGTCCGTCATGCGGATCCTGGTGATGCGCTCGCGCAGCCGGTTCATCGCACGCGAGGCATAGCGGCGGAACGCGGTGTCGTTGCGCTGGCGGCGGATGGTGCCGACGTAGTCATGGCCGGCGCGCATGGTCTCGACCAGGCGCGGGATTTCCTCGGGGGGATTCTGCAGGTCGGCGTCGAGCGTGATCACGATCTTGCCGCGGGTGTGCTCGAAGCCCGCCAGGATCGCCATGTGCTGGCCGAAGTTGCCATTGAACAGCACCACCCGGGTCACGTCCGGGCGCTTGTGGAACTGCGCCGCCAGCAGCTGCGCCGAGCGGTCGACGCTGCCGTCGTTGATGAAGATGATCTCGTAGAATTCGCCGAGACCATCCAGCGCCGGATAGAGGCGATCGAACAGGGCTTGCAGCCCGTCTTCTTCGTTGTAGACCGGAATGACGACCGAGACCTGGACCGGGCTCATTGGGAAAGACGTTTGCATGTTTCGCTGAGGATTGCGCAGACCCGCTCCACGTCCGAGGCTTGCATCGCCGGGAACAGCGGCAGCGTGACGATGCCGCGCCCGATGCGCTCGGCGTGCGGCAGCATGCCTTCGCGCCAGCCGAGTGAGCGGTAGTAAGTGAAAAGATGGACCGGCGGGTAGTGCACGCCGGTGCCGATGCCGCGCTCGCGCATGGCTTCCATGAGCTTCTGCCGCGCCTGTGCCGGCCCGCCCCGCATGCGCTCGGTCGGCAGCACCACCTGGAACATGTGCCAGTTGGTGGTGGCCGCCTGCGGGTCCAGCTCCTGCGGCAGTTCGATGCCGAGGGCCTGCAGGCCGCTGTCGGCGGCGCAGCGGAAATAGGTGTCGGCCAGTTCGGCGCGGCGAGCGGTGATGGCATCGAGCCGCTCCAGCTGGGCCAGGCCGACCGCGGCGTTGACATCGGTCAGGTTGAACTTGCCGCCGGGCTCTTCGACATCCATGCCGTCCAGGCCGGTGCGGATCACGCCCTGCAGCCGCAGGCGCTCGGCGCGCACGGCTTCCTCGGGCGTGTTCATCACCAGGCAGCCGCCTTCGATGGTGGTGATGTTCTTGTTGGCCTGGAAGCTGAAGCTGACCAGGTCGCCGAAGGCGCCGATGCGCTGGCCGCGCCAGCGCGAGTCGATCGCCTGGGCCGCGTCTTCGATCACGCGCAGCCCGTGCCTGGCGGCGATCGCGTACAGGCGCTCCATGTCGACCGGCAGGCCGGACAGGTAGACCGGCATGATGGCGCGCGTGCGCGGCGTGATGGCGGCCTCGACCGCATCGAGGTCCAGGTTGCGCGTGCGCGGGTCGATGTCGACGAACACCGGTTTCGCCCCCACGGCCACCACCACGTTGGCGGTGGCGACCCACGTGATCGGCGTGGTGATGACTTCATCGCCGGGGCCGATGGCGGCGATGCGCAGCGCGATTTCCATCGTTGCCGAGCCGTTGGCGAAGGTGCGCACCGGGCGCCCGCCGAACAGGTCGGACAGCGCGGCCTCGAAGGCCTGCATCTTCGGTCCGGAGGTGATCCAGCCCGAGGCCAGCACCTTGCCGACCTCGGCAATGGCGGCGGCGTCGATCTCGGGCCGCACAAACGGCAGGAAGGCGGGAGCGGAAGCGGTCATGGCAGGCGAAGGAGGCGGCGGCGGTCAACCAGGCGAAGGTGCGTACAGCCTTCAGGAGCGGGCGATCAGGAAGACGCCCGCCAGTATCAGCAGGATGCCGGCCACGCGCAAGGGGCCGATGATCTCGCCGAACAGCCACCAGGCCGCGAGCGCATTGACCACATAGCCCAGCGACAGCATCGGATAGGCGATCGACACATCGACGCGCGACAGGCCCACGATCCAGACGCCCACGCTGACCACGTACAGCGTGAGCCCGGCCAGCACCGGCCATTGCGTCAGCACGCGCACGGCCGTGACCAGCAGCGTGCCGCGATCCAGCGTGATGGCGCCGACGGCGTTGACGCCGGCCTTGAGCAGCAGCTGCGCCGCCGCATTCAGCAGCACGCCGGTCAGGATGAAAGCAAAGGTGGAAAGCGTCATGGCAAGGCGGTTGGCGGATTACGGTGCTTGCGTCTGTGCTGGCTGTCCGGGCAGGGCGAAATTGGCGACCGCCACGCGCCGGCGGTCGCCGGCGATCTTGTGCATCGGCACGCCGCGCGCGGCCAGCGCGGCGTAGGTCTGCGGCGCCATGATCGCCACCGCGCGCTGGCCGTCCTGCCAGCGCGCGAGGAACTGGTCGACGCTCGGGATCCACTTCTGCGGCTCTCGTCTGATGCCGAATTCGAGTTCGTCCGGATGCTCGACCAGGATCGTCGTGCGGCGCAGGTAAAACGGCAGCGTGTGGTCCAGCAGCCGCACGCTGTACAGCGGCATGTCCGGCGCCAGCACGGCATTGATCGCGGGCACCAGGTCAGCGCCGGAACTCGGCCGGCCCATCACTTCGTGGGCGCGCAGTCCGACCGTGGCGCAGACCAACATGGCCAGCGCATAGGCCACTACGCTGGGGAGCACGCCGCGGGTGCGCAGCAGCCGGCGAGCCAGCAGCGCGCCGCCCAGCATCACGGCAAAGGCGACTGCGAGCCATGCGGCAAACTCACGATACACCGCATTGGGCGTGCCCGGCTTTTCCATCATGCCGACGAACGGGATCGCGATCAGCCCGATCACGCCGAGCGCAACCATGGCATTGACCTGCCAGCGCCACGCGCGTTCCGTGGTGGTATCCAGCGCCACGCCGGCAAGCAGCGCCAGCGCCGGGAACACCGGCACGATATAGCCCGGCAGCTTGGAGCCGGACAGGCTGAAGAAAACGAAGATCGCCACCGCCCACAGCCCGGCCAGCAGCGCCGGCTGGAACGGGCGCGGCGCATTGCCGCGCGCCACCCCGGCGCGTTCGCGCACCGCCTGCCACATCTGCGGCACCAGGCCCAGCCAGGGGAGGAAGCCGCCCAGCAGCAGCGGCACGAAGAACCAGAGCGCGCCCTCGCGGTGGTGCACGTTGGAGGTGTAGCGCTGCCAGTGCTCGTGGATAAAGAAGAAGCGCAGGAACTCCGGGTTGCGTTCGGACACCAGCCAGAACCACGGCACCGTGACCGCCAGCAGCACCGCGATGCCGGCCAGCAGATGCAGGCGGCCCCACAGCTTCCAGTCGCGCGTCGCCAGCGTATAGACCACCAGCACCAGGCCGGGCAAGGCCAGGCCGACCAGGCCCTTGACCAGCACCGCCACCCCCATCGCCGCCCAGCACGCCAGCATCCAGTTGCGCCGCACGGCCGGCGTGGCCGCCGGATGCTGGGCCAGCAGCATGCAGGCGAGCACGCATGCCATGGCAGCGGACAGCGTCATGTCGAGCGAATTGAAGTGGCCGGCGACATTCCACATCGGCGTCGACACCAGCACCAGCCCGGTCAGCATCGCCACGCGGCAGCCGTACCAGCGGGCCGCGGCCAGCATCGACACGCCGATGCCGAGCATGCCGGACAACGCCACGCACAGGCGCGCCTGCCAGTCGCCGACGCCAAACAGGGTGTAGGCCAGCGCCGTCACCCACATGTGGAAGGGCGGTTTCTCGAAATACTTGAGTTCGTGGTAGCGGATCGTGACCCAGTCGCCGGTGGCGACCATCTCGCGGGCAATCTCGGCGTAGCGGCCTTCATCGGAACGCAGCAGGTGGCGCATGTCCAGGGTACCGAACCAGACCAGCAGGATCAGCAGGCCAACCAGCATGACGGTACTTGCGGTGGCTCCGATGGACGGCGCGGCGACAAACCGCGAGGTCGATGAACTACGCATGGATCTCCTGGAAAAGCGCGGCGAACCAGGTCTCAGGCGTCGCGTGGCGATGAGGAAGCCATCACAACGCAGAGCCGGGCCTGGCGGTGGACACCGGACCGGAATGTCCGCGCGAGCGCACTGCAGGCGCGCCGTGACCGCGAGGCGCCCGGAACGCCACAACCGCTGGAATACGCGAGGCGCGCAATGGTAGCACGGCGGCCAAGTCACTCCGGACGGATGCCGGAAGTGGCGGCGGCGCCCGTTGTTTGAGAAATGAGATGTATAAAGCATATGTGGCCGACCGAACCGGTGAAGGAGCCCCGGCATCGTCGTCGGCATGGCTGTTAGACCGACGACGGCGTGAAATGACCAGTTACATGCGCAACAAAAACGCCATAATTCCGAGGTGATGCAGTCAGATATCAGCGGGACGGGCGCCGATTCCGGGCGCGGGACAATCCAGACGGGGATCGACGTGAAGACAGGGGTTCAGCAAATCCGGCAGGCCGGCCTGTTGGCGTGCGCGGCGGCGTTCGTGGCGTTGTTTGGGACGCTCTCCGCCCAACCCGCCGGCGCCCAGGGCATGGCGGTGCTGCCCGGCACCGGCGGCATCGCCCAGGCAGCGGCCAGCCAGGCGCAGGCCGCCGCCGCGGCGGTGCTGTGCAACGCGCCGTGGTTCCGCTCCGGCTCTCATGTGCAGATGGAAGGCGACGGCGTGATGCCGATGTCGATCCGCATGACCCTGCGCGATGTAAAGCGCAGCCCGACCGGGTGCCGCGCCCAGCTCGAGGTCAATTCCAAGTCGGCGCTGTCGGCGCTGATGGGGCCGCCGGTGATCACCAACCAGGTCCATGAGGTGGTGATCGAGCGCAGTGCGCCCGAGGCGCAAACCAGCATCGAAAGCCAGCATGCCATCATCAACGCGCGCGCCCGCTATGCCCGCATGTATGGCGAGGCGGCGTTCCGCGGCAAGGGGGTGTTCAACTACGCCGGCCTGGACCTGCGCGAAGGCACCACGCTGGAGGGCGAAGTATTTAGTTCCAGCGTCTCGCTGAAGGTCTATCCGCTGGGCTCCGATGAAGCGGTCAGCACCATGGACGCGCAGCGGGCCACCATCCATATCGGTTCGCGCCACGTGGGCAGGCTGCAGATGCTCGACACCCTGATGGGCCGCAAGGAATGCCAGCCGATTTCCTACGACAAGCGCACCTCGCTGGGGCCGCTGATGATCGGTGGCGAACTGGTGCAGGTCGAGCCCACCGTGATGCACGTCACCGACTGGTACTGCCCGGCCGAGGCTTTCGTGCTGCGCACCGAGGTGCGCCAGGACGACAAGGTGCAGCGCGTCGATGTCACCGCGCTGGAGCGCGACACGCAGGCTCCTTAGCAGTTGCCGTGGCCGGCGCCATGGCCACCTAGCCCGCGAGGGCACAAAAAAACCCGCCGCGGCGGGTTTTCTTGTATCCGGGGCAGCCGTGGTTCAGCTGGCAGCCGGAGCGGGGGTGGCTTTCTTCTTGCTGCTCTTGTTGTTCTTTTTCTTGGTGCCTTGCTTGGCCGGCTTCTTGTCGGCGGCGGACGGGTCGGTCAGGTCGGTGCGGGTGCTCTTGTTCGCGCCCTGGCTGTACGGATCGAACTTGTCGCCGGCCTTGGCGCCCTGGCTGTACGGGTCGAACTTCTCGCCCGACTTGGCACCCTGGGAATACGGATCGAACTGCTGCTTGCCGCCGGTTTGTGCCTGCACGGCCAGCGAAGCGGCGCCAAGGCAGAGTGCGATCGCGGTCGCGACGAACTTGTTCATGGATTCTCCTGAGATATGCCGCCGTCGGGCGGTCGTGTCTTTGGCCTGCCCTGCACAGGGATGGCTCGGGCCAGTGTCGCCAACATCCTTCACGACTGTCAACTTGGGGCTTGCCCGGCGCGACAACCTCATGGAAACCCTGAATTGCGGCGCCAGCGCGATTGCGCATGGCGCCGCCGGCGCGCCTTATTCGGTGACCGCGTCGGACGGATGCTTCCAGGCCGCGCGCACCTCGCCCGAAGGCGCCAGCGCCAGGTTGATGCCGCGGCTGCCGATGGGCTGCTGGAACCAGCGCTGCTGCAGCGTCTTGACTTCGGGGCCGGCGAAGGTGGTGGTGAGGGTCTGGTCGACCAGTCGCTTCCATTCCGGATCGGCCTTGGACAGCATCAGCGCGTTCTGCTCGACCGACAGCGCCGGGCCGACGATGACGTATTGCGAAGGATCCTTGGCGCGCGCGCGCAGTCCGGCCAGCAGCACATCGTCCATCACGAAGGCCTGGGCCCGGCCCGATTCCAGCAGCAGGAACGATTCGCCGTGGTCCTTGGCGTAGACGTCGTGATAGCCGTACTGGCCCTTGAAGCGGCGCACGTGGCGGTCGCCGGTCGAGCCCGCGCTGGTGACCACGGTCTTGCCGCGCAGGTCGCCGAACGAGCGGATGCCCGAGTCGGCGCGGACCAGCATGCGCACCGTCGACACATAGTGCGAGACGCTGAACGCAACCTGCTTCTGGCGCTCGAGCGAGTTGGTGTTGGGGGCGCAATCCAGGTCGACCAGCCCGTTCACCACCGCCGGAATGCGGTTCTGCGGCGTCAGCGGCATCCAGCGCACCTTCAGGTCCTTCAGGCCCAGCTTCTGGCGCGCCGCCTCGGCCGCGCGCAGGCACAGGTCGACGGCATAGCCGGCCGGCTGGCCCTTGTCGTCGGCAAACGAGAACGGCAGCGCCGATTCGCGGTAGCCCAGCACGATGGTGCCGGCGTCGCGGATCTTGTCGAGCACCGGGCTTTGGGCGTGCGCCGCGGCCGGGGCCAGCATGGCGGCGGCGCCGGCGGCGAGCAGGATTGCCGCGAGCGGGCGGAGGGCGCGGGGAAGGCGGGCGGCCAGGGCAGGCAAGGCGAAGGCGGTCATGCGGGGAAACTGAGAAGCAGCCGGCAATCCGGCGAAGACGTTAGGGTATACCCCGGTCCGCCCAAGGCGAAGGACATTGTCGTCATAAGCAAATTCCCAGGCACGGCTGCGGTTTCCCGCCTTGGTTGCACGCGTGAAACGCCAAACGGATGAGGCGTTCCCGGGCATTGGAAGCGCCGGTAGCGCCATTCGGACGATGGGCGCCGGCGTCCGGCTCACCTACGCTTGCGAAAAACGACATGGCAACGGGACAGGGGGGCACGATGGCAGCAAGCAATCGCGGGCGCACGTCGATGGCGGCAGGTGCCATCGCCCGGCTGCAGCCCGGTCCACTGTCGCGCTGACACCGGGGCCTGTGCCATGCACGCAGCGGCCACGCCGGCGCGCGAGATCCGGGATGATGCCGCGGGTCGGTCCCGCGACGCGCGTCCCGACGATGCGCTGCTGGACTGCGTGCTCTGGCTGGCCCGGCACTTCCACCAGCCGGCCTCGGCGCAAGCCGTGGTGGCCGGGCTGCCACTGGAGGACCATCGCCTGACCCCCGCGTTGTGCGCGCGTGCCGCCGCGCGAGCCGGCCTTTGCGCGCGGCTGGTACGGCGCAAGCCCGACGAGATTCCTGACCGCGTCCTGCCGGCGATCCTGCTGCTGGACCAGGGCGGGGCCTGCATCCTGGTGCGCCGCGAAGAGGCAGGCATGCTGGTGGTGGTGCTGCCCGAGTTCGGTGACGGCGAACAGGCCGTGCGTGGCGAAGAACTGCTGGCGCGCTACACCGGCTACGCCATCTTTGCGCGGCCCGCGTACCGGCCGGAGGGCGCCCGGGCAGGTATCGATGCCGCGCCCGCTCACGCGCCTGATCACGCGCCTGATCGCGCACCGCAGGCATGGTTCTGGGGCGTGATGCGGCAGGCCTGGCCGGTCTATGGCGAGGTGTTGGTGGCTTCCTGGCTGCTGAGCCTGTTTGCGCTGGTGATGCCGCTGTTCACCATGAACGTTTATGACCGCGTGGTGCCGAACCATGCGCTCGAGACCCTGTGGGCGCTTGCGGTGGGCGTCGGCCTGGTGCTGCTGTTCGAACTCGCCATGCGCATGCTGCGCGGCTACTTTGTCGACGTGGCCGGCAAGCGCATCGACGTGACGGTATCCGCCACGCTGTTCGAGAAAGTGCTGGGCATCGAGATGAAGTCACGGCCCGCCTCGGTCGGCAGCCTCAGCAGCCAGTTGCAGGAATTCGAATCGGTGCGCGATTTCCTGACCTCCGCCACCATCACCACGCTGATCGACCTGCCGTTTGCCGCGGTTTTCATCGCCGCGATGTTCTGGGTGGGCGGCCCGCTCGCATGGGTGCCGCTGCTGACGGTGCCCCTGGTGCTGGGCCTCAGCCTGGCGCTGCAGGGGCCGCTGTCGCGCGCGGTGCGCGCCAGCAGTGCCTGCGCGGCACAGCGGCAGGCGGCGCTGGTGGAGACACTGGTGGGGCTGGAGACCATCAAGACCACCGGAGCGGAAGGTGTCGCGCAGCGACAGTGGGAGCAGGTGGTCGGGCAGATGGCAAGGCTGGCGCTGCGCGCGCGCTGGTTGTCGGCGTGCGTCATCAACGCTGCGCTGTTCGCGCAGCAGGCCGCCACGCTCGGGGTGGTCGTCATTGGCGTCTACCAGATCGCCGACGACCGCCTCACCATGGGCGGGCTGATCGCCTGCACCCTCCTGGCGGGGCGTGCGCTGGCGCCGCTGTCGCAGATGGCCGGGCTGACCACGCGCTATCACCAGGCGCGCACCGCGCTGGCCGCCCTCGACCGGACCATGGCGTTGCCGGTCGAGCGCCCGCCCGGCAGGCATTTCCTGCACCGCCCGCCCTTGCGCGGCGAGATCGAATTCCGCGCGGTCAGCTTCCGCTATCCCGGCCGCGACGGTGCCGCGCTCGACGGTGTGTCATTCCGCATTGCCAGCGGCGAGCGGGTCGGGCTGATCGGCCGCATCGGCTCGGGCAAGACCACCATCGAAAAGCTGATCCTGGGCCTGTATCCGCCCGATGCCGGCGCGGTGCTGATCGACGGCGCCGAGGTGCGCCAGCTCGACCCGGCGGCGCTGCGGCGCGATATCGGTTATGTGCCGCAGGACGTGATGCTGTTCAGCGGCACGGTGCGCGACAACATCGTGATCGGCGCGCCCTACGCCGACGATGCCGCCGTGCTGCGCGCCGCGCGCCTGGGCGGCGTCAGCGATTTCATCGAGCGCCTGCCACAGGGCTATGACCTGCGCCTGGGCGAGCGCGGCGAGGGGCTTTCTGGCGGACAGCGGCAGGCCATCGCCATCGCGCGCGCGGAGCTGTTGCAGCCGCCGGTGCTGCTGTTCGACGAACCCAGCAGTGCCATGGACAACCGCACCGAAGAGCAGTTCAAGGCGCGGCTCGCGGCAGCGCTAGGCGAGCGCACGCTGTTGCTGGTGACCCATCGCGGCTCGCTGCTGAGCCTGGTCGATCGCCTGATCGTGATGGACCAGGGCCGTATCGTCGCGGACGGGCCCAAGGCCGAGGTGCTGAACGCGCTCGCGGGGAGAATGCTCCATGTCGCCTCGGCCTGAGCCCCGCACCCTTGCGCGCCGCGTGGCCGCCGCGCTGCGGCCGCACGCCGACGACTCCGCATTCATGGATCCTCGCGACGAAGCGGCGCTGGCGCGGCCACGCTGGTTCGCGCACTGGATCCTGTGGTGCGCCGTGGTCTTCGTCATCGTGGCGCTGAGCTGGGCGGCGCTGGCGCGGGTCGATGAGGTGGCAGTGGGCGAGGGCAAGGTGATTCCGTCGAGCCAGGTGCAGGTGGTGCAGAACCTGGAAGGCGGGATCGTGGCGCAGATCCTGGTCCGGCCCGGACAGGTGGTCGACAAGGACCAGCCGCTGATGCGCATCGACGATACGCGCTTCACCGCCTCGTACCAGGAAGGCCGTACCAAGGACGATGCGCTGGTGGCGCGCATCGCGCGCCTGAGTGCCGAGGCCGCTGGCACCGATTTCGGCGCCGGTGCGGGCGGCGGCGACGGCGATGCGCGCCGTTTCGTGGCCGAGGAACGCGCGCTGTTCGACTCGCGCAAGCATGCGCTGGAAGCGAACCTGGCCGTGCTGCGCCAGCAGTCGGAGCAGCGCCGGCAGGAGCTGGCCGAAAAGCGCTCGCGCGAGCAGCAACTGCGGCAGAGCCATCGCCTGGTGGCGCAGGAGTTGGCGATGATGCGGCCGATGGTGGCGCAGGGCGTGGTCTCCGATGTCGACGTGCTGCGGCTGGAGCGGCAGACCAATGACCTCAAAGGGGAGCTCGACGCGTCGCGGCTGGCGATGCCGCGCCTCGAAGCGGCCTATCGCGAGAGCCAGCAGAAGCTCGACGAAGCGAGTGCGCATTTCCGCGCCGAGGCCATGCGCGAACTCAACCAGGCCAAGGCCGAGCAGGCAGCGCTGAGCGCGACCAACACGGCCTTGCAGGACCGGGTCGATCGCACCCTGGTGCGCTCGCCGCTGGCCGGGATTGTCAAGCAGCTCAAGGTCAACACCGTGGGTGGCGTGGTCCAGCCCGGCATGGACCTGGTGGAAATCGTGCCGCTCGAAGACACCTTGCTGGTCGAGGCGCGCGTGCGTCCGGCCGACATCGCCTTCCTGCGGCCGGGCCAGCCCGCCGTGGTCAAGCTGTCGGCCTATGACTTCTCCATCTATGGTGGCTTTGCCGGCACCGTCGAACATATCAGCGCCGATACGCTCACGCCGGAACGGCCCGGCGAGCGTCCCGAGAGCTATTACCTGGTGCGCGTGCGCACCCGCGACAACCGGCCGGCGGGAAGTGCGGTGCAGGTGCCGATCCTGCCCGGCATGGTCGCCACGGTGGATGTACTGACGGGCCAGAAGACGGTGCTCCATTACCTGCTCAAGCCCATCATCAAGACCCGGGACATGGCGTTCCGTGAAAGATAGGGCCCGCGCTCGCACGCGAGCCTTTTGCAACCATAACAAGCAAGGCACGGCCACCAGGCCTGCATTGAGGACGGAGAGAGAACGACCATGGCAACCGTGACTGGCACCAACGGCAGCGACAGCCTCACCGGCACCGCAAGCAGCGACACCATTCTGAGCGGCAACGGCAACGACTATGTCAGCGCCGGCGATGGCAGCGACTATGTCGACGCCGGCAATGGCGACGACATAGTCGAGGGTGGCGATGGCAACGACACGCTGCTGGGGGCCAACGGCAAGGATCGCGTGTTCGGCGGGCGCGGCAACGACAGCCTGTCCGGCGGCAACGGCACCGACGCGGTCTATGGCGGCAGCGGCGACGACGTGATTGGCAGCGCCGACGGCGCGTCGACGCTCTACAGCGGCGACAACGGCGGCGATACGCTGTATGGCGACGGCTACGACAGCCATGCCGACTATCTGCTCGGGCGCGGACATGAGTCGGCCCAGCCCGGCAATGACCGCATCCAGGGCGGCAACGGCGACGACCTGATCTTTGGCGACAATGGCGACGGCGCGGTCGTCGGCGGCGACGACATCATCGCCGGTGGCAATGGCAGGGACAGCGTCTACGGCGAAGGCGGCAACGACACCATCGCCGGCGGGGGCGGCGGCGACGCGCTGAGGGGCGGTAGCGGCCGCGACACCTTCGTCTACAACGCTGTCGCCGATTCCACCGCGGCCGCCATGGACGTCATCGCCGACTTCCAGCGCGGCACGGATCGCCTGGACTTGCGCCCGGTGCTGGGCGACACCGGCTTCCAGTGGGGCGGCCTGACGCCGACGGCCCATGGTGCCTGGTACCAGCAATCGGGCGGCAACACCTATGTCTACGTCGATATCGATGGCAATCCCGCCGCGGCCGAAATGGTGATTCGCCTTGACGGCCTGCACGACCTGACCAAATCCGATTTTGCCGGCTACGACAACCATGCCCCTACCGCCGCGGCCGATGCCAACGCCATCGGCGAAGATAACCATCCGAACCCGGTAACCGGCAACGTGCTGGCCAATGACAGCGACGTCGACGCCGGCAATGTGCTGGCCGTAGCCAGTCCCGGCACCTATGTCGGCCAGTACGGCACGCTGCAGATCAACGCCGACGGCAGCTACAGCTACACCCTGGACAACGGCAATCCGCTGGTCCAGTCGCTGCGCCTTGGCGACCATGTCGATGAGTCGTTCGGCTACAGCGTAACGGATGGCCAGGCCTCGGCGGCGTCGACGCTGAGCATCCGGATCACCGGCACCAACGATGCGGCGACCATCACCGCATCGGCGAGCGAAGACACGGCCGTGACGGAAGCCGGTGGCGTGGCGAACGCCACGGCGGGCGATGCCTCGGCCAGCGGCACGCTGACCGTGGCCGATGTCGACAGCGGCGAGGCGCACTTCGCGGCCGTGCCGCCGGACAGCCTGGTCGGGCAATACGGCACGTTCACGTTCAACAGCACCACCGGCGCCTGGACTTACACGCTGGATAACAGCAAGGCCGATGCGCTGATCGCCGGGCAGCAGGTCAGCGATGCGCTCACGGTGTGGTCGGTGGACCAGACGGCGAACCAGACCATCACGGTCAATATCACCGGCACCAACGATGCGGCCACTATCGCCGCATCAGCCAGCGAAGACACCGCCGTGACGGAAGCCGGTGGCGTGGCGAACGCCACGGCGGGCGATGCCTCGGCCAGCGGCACGCTGACCGTGGTCGATGTCGACAGCGGCGAGGCTCACTTCGCGGCCGTGCCGCCGGACAGCCTGGTCGGGCAATACGGCACGTTCACGTTCAACAGCACCACGGGCGCCTGGACTTACACGCTGGATAACAGCAAGGCCGATGCGCTGATCGCCGGGCAGCAGGTCAGCGATGCGCTCACGGTGTGGTCGGCCGACCAGACCGCGCAGCAGACCATCACGGTCAATATCACCGGCACCAACGATACGGCGACCATCACCGCATCGGCGAGCGAAGACACGGCCGTGACGGAAGCCGGTGGCGTGGCGAACGCCACGGCGGGCGATGCCTCGGCCAGCGGCACGCTGACCGTGGCCGATGTCGACAACGGCGAGGCTCACTTCTCGGCCGTTCCGCCGGACAGCCTGGTCGGGCAATACGGCACATTCACGTTCAACACCACCACCGGCGCCTGGACTTACACGCTGGATAACAGCAAGGCCGATGCGCTGATCGCCGGGCAGCAGGTGAGCGATGCGCTCACGGTGTCATCGGCCGACCAGAGCGCGCAGCAGACCATCACGGTCAATATCGTGGGCGCCAACGATGCCGTCATCAACAGCGTTCCGGGGGCGCAGTCGGTCAGTGAAGACGCGCCGCTGCTATTCAGCACCGCCACCGGCAATGCGCTCGGCTTCTTCGATGCGGACGGCAGCAGCCACACGGTGACGCTGACGGCGAGCCGGGGCACGATTACGCTGAACGGCACGGCGGGATTGCAGTTTCTTGCCGGCGATGGCAGCGCCGACGGCACCATGACCTTCACTGGCAGTGACGCGGCCATTCGCGCCGCGCTGGATGGCCTGCAGTTTGCCGGCGACAAGGACTATGCCGGCGCCGCGTCGCTGCAGGTGCAGACCAGCGACGGGGCCACGGCCGACATCGATACCGTGGCGATCGCGATCCAGCCGGTCAACGATGCGCCGGTGGCAGCCGCGGACGTGGTCTATGTCTCGAACAACACCGGCAGCATCCTGATACCGGTCAGTGCGCTGCTCGCCAATGACGGCGATGTCGATGGCCGGGCACTGTCGATCACCGGCCTGAGCGGCGCCACGGGCGCGGTCAGCAACCTGGGGTTCGCGCCCGGCACCAATAACAGCTACATCATGTTCGACTCCGACAACTCGGCCGCGGGCAGCTTCAGCTATACCGTTTCCGATGGCGCGGGCGGCAGCAGCACGGCGACGGTGTCGGTCAAGGTCTCGTCGACGAACGGCGCAGCCACGGTGACGCTGGCAAGCCAGACCTACCAGGCTTCCTACCTCGACGGTGGCAGCAACACCGATGCGCTGACCGGAGCCGCGGCCAGCGACGTCTTCATCGGCGGCTTGGCGAGTGACACATTGCGCGGCGGCGCGGGCGATGACGTGCTGCGAGGCGGCGCCGGGGACGATACGCTCGATGGCGGCGCCGGCATCGACATGCTGGACCTGTCCGATGCCGGCAGCGGGCTGGCCTTCACGTTGGTCCAGAGCACCAGCGCGACGTCGGTCAATCTTGGCAGCGTCAACCTTGGGAACGATACCTACAGCAACATGGAGGGCGTGATCGGGTCGCGGTTCAACGATACGCTGACCGGCAGCGGCGCCAATGACATCCTGCGCGGCGGCGCGGGCAACGACACCCTCGATGGCGGCGCGGGCATCGACCTGCTGGATTTCTCCGATGCTACCGGCGCGATCGATTTCACCCTGGTCCAGAGCAGCAGCGCGACCTCGGTCAATCTTGGCAGCGTCAATCTGGGCACCGACAGCTACAAGGGCATGGAAGGCGTGATTGGATCGGCCTTCAACGACAGCATCACGGGCTCGGCCGGCAACGATGTGCTGCGGGGTGGCGCCGGCGATGACCATTTGGCCGGCGGCGCGGGCAATGACCTGCTGGTCGGCGGTGCCGGGAGCGACACGCTCGCGGGCGGCGCAGGCAGCGATACCTTCCGCTTCCTGCGCGCCGAGGCCGCTTCGGTCGATACGATCGCTGACTTCGACCTCGCGCCGGCGTCGGCAGGGGGTGACGTGCTGGACCTGTCGGAGCTGCTGTCGGGCGTCAGCGTGACCGGCGCCAATGTGGCGCAATTCGTGCGTCTGGCCGAAGTCGATGGCAATACCGTGGTCAGCCTGGACCGGGACGGCGGCGGCAGCGCCGCCGCGTTCCAGGATGTCGCCGTGCTGCAGGGGGTGGTGGGACTGGACCTGAATACGCTGCTGAGCAACGGCAACATCCATACGGCCTGAGCCAGCCACCGGCAGGAGGCGGGGCAGGGGGGAGAGGGCAAGAGAGACGGCAACACGCGGCAACGCAGGACGGCGGCAACGCTGCCGGCAGTATCAAAACCATAATAAGCGGGTAGGGCGCCGCGTTCGGACGCGTGCAGCGCACGAGCGCGGTGTACCCGGCAGGGGGAAGCATGACGACGACATGGTGCCGGCTGGCACCCGTGCTGCCATGGCTGGCGCTGGCGCTGGCGCTGCCGCGGCACGCGGGCGGCCAGGCGCTGCCCCAGGCGGTCGACCTGGCCGTGCACAGCAATCCCGAAGTGCTGGCCGCGGGCAGCCGCCGCCTGGCTGCCGACGAGGGGCTGAAGCAGGCGCGTGCCGGCTACCTGCCGCGGATCGATATCGGCGGCGCCACCGGCCGCGTGCGGCTGGACAGCCAAAGCAGCCGCGTGGCTGGAATGTCGGACGCCTCGTATGGCCGCCATGCCGCCGACGTCACCATCACGCAGATGCTGTTCGACGGTTTCGGCGTGAGCAGCGATGTCGAGCGCCAGGGCGCCCGGATCGACGGCGCGGCCTACCGGGTCGGCGCCAGCGCGGAAGACATCGCGTTGCGCACCGTCGGGGTCTATGTCGAGGTGCTGCGCCGGCAGGAGACGGTGGCGATCGGCATCGCCAACCTCGAGGCGCACCAGCATATCCATGACCAGATCAGGCTTGGCGCCGATAACGGCGTGCTGCGCCGGGCCGACCTCTACCAGGCCGAAAGCCGGCTGGCGCTGGCCAAGGCCAGCCTGCGGGCGGAACAAGGCGCGCTGCAGGATGCCGAGGCGGCGTTCGTGCGCGTGGTCGGGACGACACCGCAGCGCTTGTCCCGGCCGGAATCGCTGGCCGCCGTCCTGCCCGCAACCGAGCGCGAGGCGCAGCAAGTAGCCGGTGCCAGCCACCCTGCACTGGGCGCGGGCCAGGCCGATATCGCCGAAGCCGAGGCCGCACGCGCGCTGGCGCGCTCGGCCTTGTGGCCAAGGCTGGAGCTCGAGGTGGGCGGGGCACGCGACCGCGACCGTGTGCTGGGCACCACCGACGAGCGCCGGGTGATGCTGCGTGTGCGCTATAACGTGTTCCGCGGCAATGCCGACAAGGCGCGCATCAGCGAGGCTGGCTTTCAGATCCAGGAAGCCGAGCAGAACCTGGAACGGCTGCGGCGGCAGGTGCAGGAAAACGTGTCGCTGGCTTATAACGCCAACCGTACCGCGCAGGACCGCCTGGTCAGTCTGCAGCAATATGTGCAGGCAAGCGATGCCACGCGGCTCAGCTACGGCAGGCAATTCCGCATCGGGCAGCGCAGCCTGCTGGACCTGCTCAATGCGGAGAACGAGTACTTCAGCGCCCGCACCGCCTTTGTGACGGGCCAGTACACCGAACTCGCCAGCCAGTACCGCATCCTGGCGGGCATGGGGCTGCTGCTGGCGACACTCAATGTCGCGCCCCCCGGCGAGGCGCTGGCACAGGGCGGGACACGCACGGGGCAGCGCTAGCATGCGGGGCTCGCATGCCGCTGCCAGATGGCTGGCCGACGCATTGCTCATGGCAGCGTGCGCCGCCGCTCAGCACAATGAAAAGGCCCTAACCGGAGCCTTTCATGTCACGCACTTTTTCCCTGGAATCGGAATGCCTTGGCCTGCGGCTGCGCGCCGGCACGGAACTGGTCTGCCGCGGCGGCAACCTGTGGCTGACCTTCGAGGTGCCGGGGCGGCCGTCGCCCGATGTGTTGCTGGCGCCGGGCGAGCGCCATCGGCTGCAAGCGGACGCCGAGGTCTTTGTCGCGGCGCTGCACGGTGCGGGCCCGGCGCTGTGCCGGATCGAAGCGCCACCGCGCCGGGCCGGCCCGCTGCGGTTCAGCTGGCTGCGGCGCGCGCGGGCGACTTGATCGTGTGCGCGGCTTCCTGGCAGATCCACTGCGCCACGCGTTTGACGTCGGCGCGCGGCTGCGCGGCCGCCTGGATCAGCCAGTAGGCGTTCGGGCTTGGCGGCGCTTGCCGCGCGGTCGGCACCAGCGCCAGCTGGCCGCCGTCGACCAGCGGCCGCACCAGTTCGAGCCGGCCCAGCGCGATGCCTTGCCCCGCCAGCGCCGCCTGGATGACCTGGTCATACTGGTTGAAGCGCAGCATGCCGCGCTGGCTGGCCTGGCGCAGGTCGCGCGCGGCCAGCCAACTGCGCCATTGCAGCCACGGGCGCGGATCGTCGAATTCCAGCAGCGGCAGCTGCAGCAGCGCATCGCTGTGCGGCCCGAGCGCGGCCAGCAGCGACGGATGCGCGATCGGGGCGATGTGCTCGCCGAACAGGCGCACGGCATCGGGCGGCGCCGCGGCGTCGCGGCAATAGCGCACCGCAAGGTCGATGCCCTCTTCGCGCAGGTCGCTGATACGGTTGCTGGCTGACAGGCGCACATCCAGGTGCGGGTGGGCCTTCTGCAGGCTGCCCAGCCGTGGCAGCAGCCACAGGCCGGTCACGCCGATGCTGGCGGTGACGGTGACCGGCTGCCGGCCCTCGCTGCGGCGCACCTCGGCCACCACGTCCTGCAGCTGCTGCAGTGCGCTGTCGGCACTGCGAAACAGGCGCTCGCCCTCGGCGGTGAAGGCGACGCCGCGATGCTTGCGCACGAACAGCTGCACCTTCAGCTGCGCCTCCAGCGCATGGATCTGGCGGCTTACCGCCGACTGGGTCAGGCACAGGTCATCCGCCGCCTGCGTAATGCTCATGCGTCGGCCGACGGCGACGAAGCCCTTGAGCAGATCGAGCGAGAACAGGCGAACCAGCGGGATGGACATGCAGTGAACTCCGGGCAGACGCGCGATTCTGCATTACAGCACGATCCGGGATGCTCCTGCCATGCGAGGTGCGCATGGCAGGACGACCTAAAGATCGGTTGAAGGAAGATCTGGCGCCGCGTGCAATAGAGCCATTGCGCCTGCGGGCACCATTGATCGAAAAGAGGCTGTCATGACCATCCACCCGCCACGCTCGTCCGCTTCCATCCACTCGGCCGGGCTTGCCACGCCCTGGTGGCGGCAACTGTGGGTGCTGGTGCTGGCCGGTGGCGTGCTGATGGGGGTGGCGCTGGGCGTGCGCCATGTGCAAGGGCTGTTCATGCTGCCCATCATTGCCGAGCGCGGCTGGACCCGCGAGACCTTCGCGTTCGCCATGGCGGTGCAGAACCTGGCCTGGGGGCTGGCGCAGCCCTTCACCGGCATGCTGGCCGACCGCTACGGCTCGTGGAAGGTGATGGCGGGCGGGCTGGCGCTGTATGCCGTGGGGCTCTATGGGATGACGCAGGCGCATACGTCGACGGCGCTGGTGTGGTCGGCGGGCCTTTGCCTCGGCGTGGCCTTGTCCGGCAGCACCTTCGGCGTGGTCTACGGCGCGCTCAGCCGGATGACGGGGGCCAACCAGCGCAGCCGCGCGCTTGGACTGGCCGGCGCCGTCGGCGGCGTCGCCCAGTTTGCGCTGGTGCCGGGCGTACAGACGCTGCTGGCGGGGACAGGATGGGCGGGTACGCTGCTGCTGCTTGCCGTGGCACTGGCCGTGCTGTTGCCTCTGGCCCTTCCGTTCCAGGACCGCGGCGCGGCGGCGCCGGACCACCGCGCGGCGGACGGGGCCGGGGGCCAGCCGCTGAGCGCCGCCGTGCGCGAGGCCTTCGGCCATTCGGGCTTCTGGCTGCTCAACCTGGGCTTTCTTGCGTGCGGCTTCCAGCTTGCCTTCATCGCCAGCCACCTGCCGGCCTATCTGCTGGACCGCGGCATGCGCCCGGCCGACGGCATGGCGGCACTCGCCATCATCGCGCTGGCCAACGTGGCCGGTGTCTATGTGTGCGGGCTGCTGGGCGGGCGTCACAGCAAGAAGTACCTGCTCGCCGGCATCTACCTCGCGCGCACCGCGGCGATGGCAATGTTCCTGCTGCTGCCGCTGAGCCCGGCGACGCTGTACGCCTTCAGTGCGGCGATGGGGTTGCTGTGGCTGGGCACGGTGCCGTTGACCAACGGCATCCTGGCCCAGGTGTTCGGCGTGCGCTATCTCGCCACGCTGTTCGGCTTCGTGTTCCTGGGCCATCAGCTCGGCTCGTTCATGGGCGTGTGGCTCGGCGGGCTGGTGTTCGAGCTGACCCGCTCGTACGACGCGGTCTGGTACGGCGCCATGGCGCTGGGTATCGTCGCCGCGGCGCTGCATTCGCCGATCGACGACCGCCAGATCGTCCGCTCCGGTCTGGCGCCGGCACGGCCATGAGGCGGCCCGGCGCAACCGCGCTCGCCGCCTGGCTGTCGGTACTCGGTGGCGCGGTCGTATGCGCCGTGGCGCTGGCGGAGTGGCTCGATCCGGCCCATGCCCAGGCGTGGATCGCGCTGCTGGCGTTGTGCCAGTAACCCCGACCACCGCCGCTACCACGGCGCGGCGGAGGTCGAACTCGCAACAAGCAGGGCCACTGTGTAACCAACCCGCACAATGTATGTATTGCGCCACATTGAGGAGTGGCGCAGCGGGTAGAATCGCGCCTTCCGTGCCCTTTGCATCCTCCCTATAACAATGAGCTCCCGCCCGTCGCGCCTGCCGTGCATCGACGCCCTCAAAGCCGTCAGTTCGCAACTGATCGTCCTGCACCACCTCGCCTTCTATGGACCGATGTCCGACGCCGCCTACCAACTGGCGCCGGGGCTGGTGGACTGGCTCTATGACTACGCCCGCATCGCGGTACAGGTGTTCCTGGTGATCAGCGGCTTCCTGGCGGCGCGCAGCCTGGCGCCCGACGGACGGCTGGAGATCCGCCAGCACCCGCTGTCGCTGCTGTGGCGCCGTTACCAGAAACTGGTGGTGCCGTTTGCCGCGGCGATCCTGCTCAGCATTGCCGGCGCCGCCGTGGCGCGGCACTGGATGACGCATGACTCGATCCCGGCGTCGCCCACGCTGGGGCAGTTGCTCGCGCACCTGACGCTGCTCCATGACATCGTCGACGTCGACGCCTTGTCGGCCGGGGTCTGGTACGTGGCCATCGACCTGCAATTGTTCGCGCTGCTGCTGGGCACGCTGTGGGCCGCGCGGGCGGTGTCGCGCGGCAGGGCGGCGGCGGGCGTGGCGGTCAGCATCGGCCTGGTCGCGCTTGCGGGCGTGGCATCGCTGTTCTGGTTCAACCGCGATGCCGCTTGGGATATCTGGGCCGTGTATTTCTTCGGTGCCTATGGCTTGGGCACGCTGGCCTACTGGGCGTCCGCCCCCGGCCGGCCGCTGCTGCCGCTGGCGCTGCTCGGCGCGGTGGCGCTGGGCGCGCTGCTGCTGGACTTCCGGCTGCGCATTGCCGTGGCGCTGGCCACCGCGCTGCTGCTGGCGCTGGCGCGCCGCGGCGAATGGCTGGAACGCTGGCCGCGCGCGCGCGTGGTGGGCTACTTCGGGCGCATTTCCTATTCCGTGTTCCTGGTTCATTTCCCGGTGTGCCTGGTGGTCAATGCGCTGGTGTCGCATCTGGCACCGGGGCAGCCGGTGCTGAACGCTCTGGGCATGGCGGCGGCCTGGGCCCTGAGCAATGTGGCGGGGGCCTTGTTCTACCGCTTCGTCGAAAGCGCGCAGCCGCTCGCGGCACTGCGGGCGTTGCTGGGCGGCCGCGGTGACGCGGCAGGCGATTCGGGCCCGGGCTCGGCGAGCCGCCCGACCATGTAACCCTTGCAACCATAGCCGCGTGCCGTACGTGTAGCGCGCTTGCGTTACGTGGACGCCCGCGGCATCGGGGCGGTGCATGCAAGCGGCCGGCGTGGTGCCGTCGGCACGCCGGGCGTGCATGGCCCTGCCGTGGACTTGCGTTGGACGCCACACACAGTGGCGCAACGCTGGCGTAAACGGGCATTGGGTGATGGCACAAAGGTTGCCTAGTATGGAATCGTAAACCTGACCGATTGGTCAGGATTCCATCGGGAACCGAGGGTGTCATGTCCGACCATATCGTCCTGACTTCGCACGCGCGGCGCGACAAGCCGGCGGAGCCGATCCACTGGGGCGCCGCCACGGCGGCGGAGCGCGGACCGGTGATTGCCAGCCTGGGCAATCCGGCGCAGCGCAATGTGATCGGCACCCACGCCGGCGCCTACGCCATCTACCGTGCGCTGGCGGTCGCCTCCGGCACACTGCAGCGCGACCACCGTCCCGACCTGACCGATACCGCGCCCGCCGAGGCCATCGGCCCGCATCCGCAGTGGGGCGACCCGGACAAGATCGTCTCGCTCGACCCGTGGGGGCACCTGGTCTCCACCGTCTTTGCCGACCGCATCGCCGCCGGCGTCGATATCCGCCCGACCATCGCGGTGACGCGCGCGCACATCAACATGCCGGAACTGGTTTCGGCCATCGCCGCGGGCCGGCTAAAGCCAGACGGCGACCTGTTGCATGCCAATGGCGACGTGCGCGTGACCAAGGCGGCGGTCGATCCGGTGTGGTACTTGCCCGGCATGGCGGCCCGCTTCGGCATCAAGGAAAGCGTGCTGCGCCGCAGCCTGTTCGAGCAGACCGGCGGCATGTTCCCGGAACTGGTGACGCGGCCGGACCTGAAGGTTTTCTTGCCGCCGATCGGCGGCATGACGCTGTATTTCTTCGGCGATGTCAGCCAGCTGGGCAAGCCCGAGACCCGCGTCGCCTGCCGCGTGCACGATGAATGCAACGGATCGGATGTGTTCGGGTCAGACATCTGTACCTGCCGGCCGTACCTGGCACACGGCATCGAGGTGTGCATCGAGATGGCGCAGCAGGGCGGTGTCGGGCTGGTGGTCTACAACCGCAAGGAGGGCCGCGCGCTGGGCGAGGTGACCAAGTTCCTGGTCTACAACGCCCGCAAGCGCCAGGTTGGCGGCGACCGCGCCGAGACTTATTTTGCCCGTACCGAATGCGTGGCGGGCGTGCAGGACATGCGTTTCCAGGAGCTGATGCCGGATGTGTTCCATTGGCTGGGAATCCGCCGCATCGACCGCTGGGCGTCGATGAGCAACATGAAGCATGGCGCGCTGGTGGCGCAGGGCATCGAGGTGGTCGAGCAGGTGGCGATCCCCGAGGCGCTGATCCCCGCCGACGCCCGTGTCGAGATCGACGCCAAGGTGGCCGCCGGCTACTTCACGCACTACACGCCGCCGGATGCGAACGAACTGGCCCTGGCAAAGGGCAGGGGGTTGAACGAATGACGAGGTATCCCGAGGACAGTGCCAACGAGCGCCCTGGCAACGGCTGGCTGAGCCCGGTGCCCGAAGGGCATCCCGCGGCGGCGCTGCTGTGCGCCGAGGCGGTGCGCACCCATTGCGCGGCGATCACCGAACACGTGGCCAGCGGCGCGTCCGAGCTCTTCACCTGGCACCCGGACCGCGTGCATGCGATTGCCGATTACGTCGCCAGCACCATCCGGCAGCGCTATCCGGACCTGCAGGTGCCGTATCACAGCCGCTGGCGCCATTTCGAAAGCGGCGCGGGCGACCAGCGCACGGACCGCTGGCAGGTGCTGTGCGAGCGCGCCGCGCTGAGCGGGCCCGAACACCGCGAGGAGCGCGCCCGCATCGGGATCGATCTGGTGATCCCCAGCGTGCTGCTGGATGCGGGCGCCGGCCCGGAATGGCGCTACCGCGATCCGGCCAGCGACCTGGTGCTGACGCGTTCGGAAGGACTGGGCGCGGCCAGCTTCGACCTGTTCGCGCGCGGCGGCTTTTCCGCGGCGCCGGGCGATCCGCTGCGCGCCGATGCCGAGCGCCTGCAGCGCATCGATGCCGACAGCATTGCCCATGCCTTCCAGGTCGCGCAGCACAACCCGCTGGTGGGCCTGGAAGGCCGCGCCGGGCTGCTGCGCCGGCTGGGCGAGGTGATGGACGCGACTCCGGCGCTGTTCGGCCGGCCGGCGCGGCTGGGCAACCTCTATGACTACCTGAAGGCGCATGCCGTCGGCGGCCAGCTCGATGCCGGCTTCCTGCTGCGCACCTTGCTGGTGGGCCTCGGGCCGGTGTGGCCGGGGCGCATCGTGGTCGAGGGCGTGTCGCTGGGGGACTGCTGGCGCCATCCGGCGGCCCCGGGCGGGCTGGTGCCGTTCCACAAGCTGACCCAGTGGCTGACCTATTCGCTGCTGGAGCCGCTCGAGGACGCCGGCCTGACCGTGTCCGGCCTCGACGCGCTGACCGGCCTGCCCGAGTACCGCAACGGCGGGCTGCTGTACGACTTCGAGCTGATGGTGCCGCGCGATACCGGCTTTGCCGCCGAACCGCATGCGGTCGACGAGCCCGTCATCGTCGAATGGCGCGCGCTGACCGTCAGCGGCCTGGACCTGGTGGCCGATTGCGTGCGCCAGGCGCTGGGGCTGGAGGAAGCGCAGTTTCCGCTGGCGCGCGTGCTGGAAGGCGGCACCTGGGCGGCGGGGCGGCGCATCGCCGCCAAGCGCCGGCCCGGCGGCGCGCCGCCGTTTGCCATCACCAGCGACGGCACGGTGTTCTGAACGCGCCGCCCGCGCCGCGGGCGGCGTTGCAAGCAGGGAAGGCTTGTGCAACGTGGCTTCAGGAGCGTCACCATGAACGACATGACCGCTGTTCCCGCAGTCGAGGCGCGCGCGCCGGACCCCGCCGACCCTGCCAGCCTGTCCGGCGTGATGGTGGTCGACCATCCGCTGGTGCAGCACAAGGTCACGCTGGTGCGCAGCGAGGAGACCACCACCGACAACTTCCGCCGCCTGGTGCGGGAGATCAGCCAGCTGCTGACCTACGAGGCCACGCGCGACCTGGCCATGGAAACCATCGCCATCCGCACGCCGATCGCGGCCACGCAGTCGCGCGTGCTGTCCGGCAAGAAGCTGTGCCTGGTATCGATCCTGCGCGCGGGCAACGGCTTTATCGATGGCATGCTCGACCTGCTGCCGGCGGCGCGCGTCGGCCATATCGGCCTGTACCGCGATCCCGAGACGCTGGAGCCGATCGAGTATTACTTCAAGATGCCCGAGGACATCCAGGAGCGCATGGTAATCGTGGTCGACCCGATGCTGGCCACCGGCAATTCGGCCATCGCGGCGCTGAACCGGCTGAAGGAGGCCGGTGTCACCACCATGAAGTATGTGTGCCTGATCGCCTCGCGCCCGGGCCTGCGCGCGCTGCGCAGCGCGCATCCGGACGTCGGCATCGTCACCGCGGCCATCGACGACACCCTCAACGAGCACGGCTATATCGTGCCCGGCCTGGGCGACGCCGGCGACCGCCTGTACGGCACGCGCTGATGGACCCGCGCGCCGGCCTTGCGCCGACACTGCGCGCGCCGCCCCGGCGCGCGGCGGCGTGCGGCCGCATCCGGCAGGAGAACCAGGCCATGATCCTGCGCGCGGCCGAGCACGTGTTCGCGCGCGCCGGGTTTGCCGGCGCCACCATGGCGGAGATCGCCATGCGCGCCGGCGTGCCCAAGTCGAACCTGCATTACTACTTCCGCACCAAGCAGGCGCTGTACCGCGCGGTGCTGGCGCACACGCTGCAGCTGTGGCTGTCGGAGGCCGATGTGATCCGCGCCGAGCTGCCGCCGCAGGTGGCGCTGGAGCAGTACATCCGCGCCAAGATGCGGCTCTCGGCCAGCCATCCCGATGCATCGCGGGTGTTCGCCAACGAGTTGCTGCACGGCGCGCCCGAGATCGGCGAGGTGCTGCGCCATGCCCTGCGTGAACTGGTGTCGCGCAAGGCCGCGGTGGTGCAGCAGTGGATCGACCGCGGCCAGATGGCGCCGGTCGATCCGCAGCACCTGTTCTTCACCATCTGGGCCGCCACCCAGACCTACGCGGACTTTGAATCGCAGGTCTGCGCGGTGCTGGGGATCAGCCGGCTGAAGCCGCAGGATTATGCGCACGCCACCGAGCACGTGGTGGTGATGCTGCTGCGCGGCTGCGGCCTGGCGCCGGTGCCGCTGGCCTGAGATCCCACGCCCGTACCCATACCGGATACCACGACACGACCCATGCTCGACCTGATCCTGCGGCATTGCAACCTGCCCGACGGGCGCACCGGCATCGACATCGGCATCGCCGACGGGCACATCGCCGCAGTCGAGCCGGCCCTGGCGGCGCGCGCGGGCGAAGAGATCGACGCCGCCGGCCAGCTGGTCACGCCTCCGTTCGTCGATGCGCACTTCCATATGGACTCGACGCTGTCGTACGGGCTGCCGCGCGTGAACCAGTCGGGCACGCTGCTGGAAGGCATTGCGCTGTGGGGCGAACTGAAGCCGCTGCTGACGCAGGAGGCCATCGTCGAGCGCGCGCTTGCCTATTGCGACTGGGCCGTGGCGCGCGGGCTGCTGGCGATCCGCTCGCATGTGGATGTATGCGATCCGCGCCTGCTGGCGGTGGAGGCGCTGCTGCACGTGCGCGAACGCGTGCGGCCATACCTGGACCTGCAGCTGGTGGCGTTTCCGCAGGACGGCGTGCTGCGCGCGCCCGGCGCGCTGGCCAGCCTGAAGCGCGCGCTGGAGCTGGGAGTCGACGTGGTCGGCGGCATTCCGCATTTCGAGCGCACCATGGCGCAGGGGGCGGAGTCGGTGCGGCTGCTGTGCGAGCTGGCGGCCGAACGCGGCCTGCGCGTCGACATGCATTGCGACGAAAGCGACGATCCGCTGTCGCGCCATATCGAGACGCTGGCCAGCGAAACCGTGCGGCTGGGCCTGCAGGGCAGGGTGGCGGGATCGCACCTGACCTCGATGCATTCGATGGACAACTACTACGTGTCCAAGCTGATCCCGCTGATGCGCGAGGCCGGCGTGGCGGCGATTGCCAATCCGCTGATCAACATCACCCTGCAGGGGCGGCATGATACTTACCCCCGGCGCCGCGGCATGACGCGTGTGCCCGAGCTGATGGCGGCCGGCGTGCCGGTGGCTTTCGGCCACGATTGCGTGATGGATCCGTGGTATGGCCTGGGTTCCGGCGACATGCTGGAAGTGGCGCACATGGGGCTGCATGTCGCGCAAATGACCGGGCAGGAGGCGATGCGGGCCTGCTTCGACGCGGTCACCGCCGCGCCGGCGCGCATCCTGGGGCTGGACGGCTATGGCCTGGCGCCAGGCTGCCGCGCGGACCTGGTGCTGCTGCAGGCGCGCGATCCGGTCGAGGCGATCCGGCTGCGCGCCACGCGGCTGCGCGTGCTGCGCGCCGGCAAGACCATTGCCACCATGCCGGCGGCGACGGCGGCGCTGGCGCTGCCGGGACGGCCGACGGAGGTGGATTTCCGGCGCGCCGGCGGTGCGGCATAGCGCGCACAAAGTTTTTTGCGGTCGGGTGTTGACAGTGCAGCCAGCACTCGGCATAATTTCGTTCTTCGCATCGCAGCAGTAATGCAGCGAAACGAAGCCCAGATGGCGGAATTGGTAGACGCACTAGGTTCAGGTCCTAGCGGTGGCAACACTGTGGAGGTTCGAGTCCTCTTCTGGGCACCAAAATTCGGAAAGGCTCGCGCAAGCGAGCCTTTTTTCGTTTCAGGCCATGCTCCATGGCAACCACGTCCGCGCCAGCGGGCTTTTTTTCGTCCGGAGTTTCTGATCTGGCTGGCGCAGTAGTTCAGCGTGCCGGCATCCCCTCCAGGTCCTGCGCCTCGCGCACGCAGTTGCGTCCCTCCGCCTTGGCGCGGTACATGGCCGCGTCGGCCGCGCCGAACAGGCGCTGCCAGTGGCTGGCGCCGCCATGGCCGACGGCGACGCCAAAGCTGGCGGTTACGCCAAGCCGCGTGGTGCCCGACAGGTAGACCGGCCGCGACGCAATGGCCGCGCGCAGCGTTTCGGCCAGCGCCGCGGCTTCGCCGGGCCGGCCGTGCGGCAGCCACAGCGCAAACTCCTCGCCGCCGAAGCGGGCCAGCACGGCCTCGGCCGGCACCAGCGCGCGCATCTGCGCGGCGATATTGCGCAACACCTGGTCGCCGGCCGCATGGCCGTGGCGGTCATTGATCTGCTTGAAGCGGTCGACGTCGATCAGCACCAGGCTGGCGTGCTCGTGCGCGCCGTACCGGGCCGCCATCAGTTCCAGCGCGCGCCGGTTCAGCAGGCCGGTGAGGCTGTCGGTGCGGGCCTGCTGCTCCAGCTGCGCGGTCAGCGCGGCGCGCTCGCGCAACTTGCGGCGCAGGATGTCGATGGCATCGAACAGGCGCCGCATCTCGGCCGCCTGGCCCATGCGCCTGGCCTGCGCGGCAGCCTCGGATGGCGCGGTCTCGGGCCGCTGGCCGCGGCCCTCGGCCAGCGCGATCACCTCGGCCCGCGCGCGCAGCAGCGGCAGGAACACCGCGCGCCGGGCGAACACCAGCATGTAGCCCAGCACCGCCAGGATCAGCGCCGAGGTGCCGCACGCGGCCGCGAGCCGGCGCAGCGCGCGCTCGCGCGTGCTGGTGAAATGCGCCACCACCTCGTCCAGGAACACGCTGCGCAGCCGCTCCAGCGGCTCAAGCGTAGGCACGTAGCGGTTGGTCAGTTCGGTGGGCGTCATCGAGTAGTTGCCCGAGATGCGCCCCTGCGCGACCAGGCTGTCGACCATGGCCACGCCGCGGCCGAAGAACTGGTGGCCGGCGTCGGCATAGGCCTGTTCCAGCGCCGGCGCGGCGCCGAACATGTTGTACGCCGGCCCGGCCAGTTGCCATAGCGCCAGCAGCCGTCCGCGCGAGCGCGTCGCGTCGACCAGGCTCTGCACCGGCATCGGTTGGCGCGCCGCCACCGGCGCCATGATCTGCGATGCCATGCGCCCGGCGTACTCGCGCAGGTCGCCCAGCATCTTGCCGGTCAGCGCGGGTGCGGCCAGGCCGCCATCGCAAACGGAAAGCTCGCGCACCTGCCAGGCGATGGCGGGCTGCAGCGCGTCGACGACCTCGAACATGCTTTCGATGGCGTGGCGGATCTCGTCCATGTCGCGCTGCTGCGGCGCGCGCGCGGCAAGTTCGTCGATCTCGGCGCGCGCCCGCGCCAGGCGCTCGCGCACGCGCTCGACCATCAGCGGTGGCGGGTGATGGCTGTGCAAGCCGAAGGGGGCCGGCGGCGGCGCCGACAGCCGCGCCAGCGCCGCGTCGCTGCGGGCGCGAAACGCCTGCAGGCGCTCGCGCGCCGCGCTGTGGGGCGAGGGCGGTTCGCCCAGCACGCTGTTGGCCGGGCCGCGTTCGGCGGACAGCGTGTTGGCGGCGTCGAGCACCTCGCGGTACGCCGAGATGTCGTACAGGTTCTGCCGGGCCGCGGCGAACTCGCCGTACGAGGCGGCGATCACCAGCGCCGCCAGCACCACCGTGCACAGGCCGCCCACCGTGGTCGCCAGCGCCAGCTTGCGCTGCAGGCTGCGGCGCGGTCCGTTGCCGGCGGTCAGGGCAGTGCGGTTGCCGGGATCAAGCTGTCGGGCGCGTTGCCGCAGGGCCATGCTGTCTCCACCCGGCTGCCAGTGGCCGGGCCATGCGTGAAATTTCTGTCAATCCCGACATTATTGACGAAAAGGCCGCGGTGCCTGTCCAAATCTTCCGCGATTCGCGCGGAGGACCCCGGCGCCGGCCGCTGCCCGGAAGGTTTTCACGTGCGCGCGCAGCCGAACATACGCGGCTAACGCCGGCGGGGCATTTGACCTATGCTCAAGCTCATCGGGCAGGCATTTATAACGTCCCGAAGGTGGTTGCCATGACTGTGGTCTTGTCATCATCGAGAGCGAGGGAGGCGGGGACGAACCCCGGATGGCACAGCTGTGCCGCGCATCCCGGCATCGTCCACCATCACCTGCATTACTGCGCCCTGCTGGCCATGCTGATGTGTGCGCTGGCCCACGCAGACGAAGCCTTGCCGGATTTCCACGGCGTTTCGGCCGCTGATCCGCCGCTGCAGGCAAGCCTGGCGCAAGCCGCTCCGGCGGAGCCGGCGCAGGTTGCCGGCCAGCCGGACGACGGCTCCGAGGCGAGCGGCTGGATGGTGCAGCCGCTGGAGCCGGTGGTCGTCGAATACGCGGCGGTGCCGACGCAATCCTCATCCCCATCTTCTTCCGCCTTGCCGCGCGCGCTCGGCGCCGGGCCCGATGACGATGCCCCGGGCCTCGCCGCCGCGGACCGCGAGACCGCGGCCATGCCCGAGCGTGCGCGCCGGGTGACGCTGCATCTCGATGACATCACCGCCGCCAGCGGCTTTGTCGACAATCGCGTGCGCACCATGGCGCTGGCGGTCGATGCCGTGGTGCCGCGGGCCGGCGGACTGACCATCCAGCCGCGGCTGCAACTGGCCTACCAGCCCGGCACCAGCGCGGACCCGAACAAGCTGGCGCAGGCGATGCCCGGCGATGCCAGCGCCACCGGCATCGGCGTGCGCCTGTACGGCGCGCAGCCGACGCGGCTGGCCGGCATCTATCCGTTCGTCGAGGCCGACTGGTGGCAGGAAAGCCGCAAGCAGGTCATCAATATCAACGGCACCAAGATCGATGCCGACCTGCTGCGCGGACTGTTCTCGTTCAATATCGGCGCGCATGGCAATACCAAGACCGGCGTGAAGCTGTGGTTCAAGGTCCGGGCGGGGCGCAACCCGAGCGGCACCGTCGGTGCGCGCTATCGATGGTAGGGGTGGTGGGGGCAGTCGCGCGCAAGGCGCGCGGCAACAAAAAAGGGCTTCCGTTTCCGGAAGCCCTTTTTCTTTCTGCATAGGTGGCGCGGCTGGCAGGATTCGAACCCACGACCCCTTGGTTCGTAGCCAAGTACTCTATCCAACTGAGCTACAGCCGCACACGAGAAGCGGAATTGTATAGCAATTATCGATTTGCGCAAGCCCCCCTGCCAAAAATCTTTAACCGCCTCCGTCGGCGTCAGCCTGCGGCTTCCGACCAGACGCCATCCGCCTCGCGCGCCTTGCCTTCGTCGCGCAGCTTGATCAGGTGCGCCAGCAGCGAGCGCTGCGCCACCGGATGCATGCGCGCCGGCACATCGTCATAGACGCGCAGCACCAGTTCGCCGAGCGCGGCCGGGCCAAGTTCGCGCAGCGCGCCGGCGACCTTGGCCTCGCGCTGCAGGCGGTGCCGCACCAGGATGCGGATGGCATCCTGCGGGCGCGCGATCAGGAAACCATGTCCCGGCGCCAGCCACTCCAGGTCTTCTTCCTGGAGCGTGGCGAGCGAGTCGAGGTAGGCGCGCATGTCGCCATCGGGCGGGCCGATCACCACCGTCGATCCCTGCATCACGTGATCGCCGGTGAAGAGCGTCTTTTCTTCCTCGAGCAGGTAGCAGAGGTGGTTGGACGCATGGCCGGGGGTGTGGCAGACCCGCAGCGTGCAATCTTCGGACAAGGCCAGGCGCTCGCCGTGCACCAGTTCGCGCTGCGGCGCGAAGGTGGCGTCCTGCCAGGGGCCGGCGGGGGCCGCGCGTCCCATCACGGTGGCGCCGGTGGCGGCCTGCAATGCCGCCGCCGCGGGCGAATGGTCCAGGTGCGTATGCGTTGCCAGGATCCAGCGGATCGGGCCGGGCGCCGCTTCCAGGATCGCGCGCACATGCTCGCCATCGTCCGGGCCCGGATCGATCACCGCCCATTCGTTGCGCGCACCGCCGCCGACCAGGTAGGTGTTGGTGCCCGGGCCCGTCATCACGCTGCCGTTGTTGGCCGTGACGCGCCATACCCGCTGCGACAACTGCACCGGCACGCCGGGTGCCAGTTCGTAGCGGCCGTGCACCTTGCCGTCGGGATCGATGCGGCCGATCTCGGCGTAGCAGGGCTCGTTCGGCATCACCGGGCGCACGCCCGCCGCGCCGGTGGCAAGCCGCGGCATGATGCAGGCGATGCCGCGCAACTGCGAGAAATACGCAAAGCAGGCCGCGGCGGTCTCGAACTGCGCGATCGAACTTAGCGTGCGGCGCGTGACATGCATCATCGGCAGGCCGCTGGCCGGGTCGGCGGCGTCGGCCGGGCGCACCCAGCGGTGCTCGACGATCTCGGTGCCGTCGGGCACGGCCAGCTGGCCCTCCGGAGCGATGGCGACAAAGAAGCGGGTGTCGAAGCGCTTGGGCAGGCCGGGCGGCGTCAGCCAGTAGCTGTGATAGGCCAGCCGGTCCGCCGCCAGGCGCAGGCCCAGCTGCTCGCAGGCGTGGGCCAGTCCGGGGCCGCCGCGTTGCACGGCCTCGCGCAGCAGCGCCTGCTGGGCAGTGTCCAGCTCATGCGGCCCCCGCAGTCGCCCCTGATGATCGCAGGCGAACAGCAGGCCCGCCTCTTCGAAGCATTCGCGCACCGCGGCGAGGTAGAAGTCCAGGCCGCTGGCCGGCAGGCCCAGGCGCTCGCTGGCGAGCGCGTCATCCAGGCCGTGGGCGTGCGCGTGCAGGTGCCGGTCTTGCGCATCGAGGGTGCCGCCGGGGAAAACATAGGCGCCGCTGCTGCGGTCGTTGGCGCGTTCGACGCGGCGCACCAGCAGCACTTCCATGCCGGCGGGCGCGTCGCGCACCACCAGCAGGCTGGCGGCCGTGCGCAGCAGCGGGGCGGGATGGGCAGGGCGGTTGCCGTTTGTCTCTGTGGTTGTCATTGGTCGGCATCGTGGTTTGTATGCGCGGCGCGCCGGGCAAGGCAGGCCAGGCAGGCCAGGCAGGCCAGGCAGGCCAGGCAGGCCAGGCAGGGCGCGGCCGCGTGCGCTAGTTTAGCCGCGTTCGCGGATTCGAAAGTCCGGGGAATCCCGGCGCACCGGCCGCTGCCGCGGTGCTCCGAGCCGCAGGGCGGGCGCGGGCCGGCTTTGGCTTTTCCGGCCACAGGCAGTAACCTGATAGCTCCGCTTCACTTTCCGGAGCGCCACCGCCGGCGCTCCCATCGGAGGAGGTCCGCGTGATCCGAGCTTCTTACCTGTGCCTGACGGTTGCGTGCCTGGTGGCGGCCTGCGAGACGCCGCCGCAGCTGGCTCCGCGCCCGGTGCCGCCACCCACTACCCGCATCACCGTCGATCCCCAGGCCATGTCCCGGGCGGCATCCGCGGCCTGCGAGCCGGCGGTGGCGGAAGCGCTCCAGCGCCGTTATCCGCAACCCGGCAGCGTCATGCTGATGGCCGACCGCGAGCAGTATTACCAGCGTCCCAACGCGCAGACCTCGGTCAACGGCGAAGGCGTGTTCGAACCGGACGACAGCTCGTCCGCGATCGGCTTCCACTACGCCTGCCTGTACAACGCGCGCACCGGCAAGGTCGACGATGTCCAGATGCGGTACTGAGCCGCGGCTACGCGCCACCTATATCGCTGCGACGCTGATGTGGGGCGCGCACATTGCCTGACTTTGACGCCCGGCCGCAAGGCTGACAGGAGAACCGCATGCCGTACCTGATCGAAACCGTAGACAAGCCTGACCACCAGCACGTGCGCCAGGCCACCCGCGCCAGCCACCTGGACTACCTGGAAGCCAACAAGGCGCTGCTGCTGGCCTGCGGCGCCAAGCTCAACGATGACGGCTCCGACGCCGGCGGCGGCGTCTATATCGTCGATGTCGACAGCCGCGAGGCCGCGCAGCGTTTTATCGACGCCGACCCGTTCGCCGCGGCGGGCCTGTTTGCCGAGGTGCGCATCGTGCGCTGGCGCAAGGCCTATCTCGACGGCACCTGCCGCCTCTGAACCGGGCCGCGCACGCTGCCCACCGCCACCCAACACCCGGAGACTCCATGCTGTTCATGGCCGAAATGACCGTCAGGATTCCCGCATCGCTCGACCCGCAATTGGTCGAGCAGCTCAAGGCCGATGAAAAGGCCATGTCGCAGCGCCTGCAGCGCGAAGGCAAGTGGCGCCACCTGTGGCGCGTGGTGGGCCAGTACGCCAACGTCAGCATCTTCGACGTCAGCGACAACGATGAACTGCACACCTTGCTGATCGCGCTGCCGCTGTACCCGTACATGGAGATCAAGGTCACGCCACTGGCCCGGCACGGCTCCGCCATCGCGCAGAACTGAGCCGCCGACCCGCAACACCGCCCGCTGAGCAGCGGCCGTGCCGGCCCTTTCCGTAGCCAGGCCGCGTGGCTTATCATGCACCCCTTTTCCGTAGTGTCCTGCCGTTGGTGCGCCCGGTCTCGGATCCCCGCATCCGAGTCATTGACAGGGTCGTAGCACGCGGACAAGATGCGACCGACAGATGCGCCTCCGGGACGACATGCTGGCAGCCATAGCCGAAATGCCCGCTGAGCGCACAAGAACTTTTGGGAATCGGGGTAATGAAGCCTAACTTTCGTCAATTGGCGGGCGCGGTCACGCTCGCCGTCATGCTGTCCGGCTGCGCCACCGGGCCAGACTATGCCGGCAACCCGGCGGCGGCCGAGCAGCCGCCCTCCGACCAGGCCATGAAGGCCTTGTCCGCCGAGGTCTTCACCTTTGCCTATCCGATGGTGCTGATGGACGTGACGCGCGAGTTGATGACGCTGCGCACGCCCCCCAACACCTTCAGCCATAAGCGCACCTTCCCGGACGCCACCTTCACCGATGTGGTCAGCCCCAATGCCGACACGCTGTACTCGTCGGCGTGGCTGGACCTGTCGCGCGAGCCGGTGATCCTGTCAGTGCCGGATACGCGCGGGCGCTATTACCTGATGCCACTGATGGATGCCTGGACCAATGTGTTCGCCGCACCTGGCAAGCGCACCACCGGCACCCGTCGCGGCAATTTCGCCATCACCGGTCCGGACTGGCGCGGCACGCTGCCCAGGGGCGTGCAGGAGATCCGCTCGCCCACGTCGATGGTCTGGCTGATCGGCCGCACCCAGGCCAGCGGCAAGCAGGATTTCGCGGCGGTGCACCGGCTGCAGGACCAGTACCGCCTGACACCGCTGTCGGCCTGGGGTGGCGGCCGCCGCGTGCCGGACAAGGCCGCCGCACGGCCCGCGCTGGACCCCGACAGCGCCCCGGTCGAGCAGGTGGCGGCCATGGACGCGCAGGCGTTCTTCACGCGTTTCGCCGCGCTGCTGCCGGCCAACCCGCCGGCGCCGGCCGACAGCACCATGGTCGAGAAAATGCGCCGCATGGGCATCCGCCCGGGCGTGCCGTTCAAGACCACGGTGATGGAGCCGTCCACCGCGCGGGCGGTGCAGGAAGGGGCCACGGCCGCGCTGGCGGCGATCGAGCAGGCGGCGCGCAAGGGCAACGCCGATGCCGGCAATGGCTGGGTCATGCATCGCGACCTGGGCACCTACGGCACCAGCTATGGCCGCCGTGCGGTCACGGCGTGGGTGGGCCTGGGTGCCAACCTGCCGGAGGACGCGATCTACGCCTCCACCCGCACCGATGCCAACGGCAAGCCGCTGCAGGGCGGGGCCCGCTACGTGCTGCACTTCGACAAGGACCAGCTGCCTCCGGCGCGCGCGTTCTGGTCGCTGACGCTGTACAACGAGCGCCAGGCCTTTGTGCCGAACCCGATCCAGCGCTATGCCATCGGCAGCCGCGACCGCCTGCGCTACAACCGCGACGGCTCGCTCGACATCTACATCCAGCATGAGCGCCCGGCCGGCGCACGAGCCGCCAACTGGCTGCCGGCGCCGCCCGATGGCCTGAACATGATGCTGCGCGCGTACTGGCCGGAACAGGCGCTGCTGGACGGCAGCTGGATGCCGCCGCCGGTGATGCGCGTGAACTGATCCGCCGGACGCCGGCAGGCAAACAGGCCGCATGCCCCGACGGGCATGCGGCCTGTTTTTTTACGCCGCGGTGTTCTGCGGGCGGCTGGCGGTCAGTGTGCGTGCGTGGCGCAGGCAGTGCAGGTGCTGGCCGTATGCGGAACCGGAGCGGTCCCGGCTGCGGCAGTGCGCTCGACGCGCTTCCACGCCGCGATTTCCGGCGCCGACAGGCGCTGGCGCAAGGCGCGGGCCGCGCTGACCATGTTGGCCAGCGCCGCTTCGGTTTCCTCCCAGCCCCGCGTCTTCAGCCCGCAATCAGGGTTGACCCACAGCCTTTGCGGCGGCACCACTTCGCAGGCGCGGTCCAGCAGCCGTTCCATCGCCTGCACCGACGGCACGCGCGGCGAGTGGATGTCATAGACGCCCGGACCGATCTCGTTGGGATAGTCGAAGTCGCCAAAGCCTTCCAGCAGCTCCATCGCCGAGCGCGAGGTCTCGATGGTGATCACGTCGGCGTCCATCGCCGCGATCGCGGGCAGGATGTCGTTGAATTCGGCATAGCACATATGCGTGTGGATCTGGGTCTGGTCCCGCACGCCGCTGGCCGACAGGCGGAACGCGGTCACGGCCCAGTCCAGGTAGGCGTCCCAGTCGGCGCGGCGCAGCGGCAGCCCTTCGCGCAGCGCCGGTTCATCGATCTGGATCACGCGGATGCCGGCCTGCTCGAGATCGCAGACCTCGTCGCGGATCGCCAATGCGAGCTGGCGCGCGGTGGTGGCGCGCGGCTGGTCGTCGCGCACGAAGGACCATTGCAGCATGGTGATGGGACCGGTCAGCATGCCCTTCATCGGCCGCTCGGTCAGCGACTGGGCGTAGCGGGCGGTGTCGACCGTCATCGGTTCCGGGCGGTACACGTCGCCGTAGATCACCGGCGGCTTGACGCAGCGCGAGCCGTAGCTCTGCACCCAGCCGTTCTCGGTGAAGCCATAGCCGCACAACTGCTCGCCGAAGTATTCGACCATGTCGTTGCGCTCGGCCTCGCCGTGCACCAGCACGTCCAGCCCCAGCGCTTCCTGCTTGCGCACCGCCAGCGCGATCTCGGCGCGGATGCGCTCGAGGTATTCCAGCGCGCCGATCTCGCCGCGCTTGAATGCCGCACGGGTCTGGCGGATCGCGGCGGTCTGCGGGAACGAGCCGATGGTGGTGGTCGGCAGCAGCGGCAGCGCAAGTGCCTTGCGCTGGCGTTCGATGCGCTCGGCGAAGGGACTGGCGCGGTGCGCCATCGCATCATCCACGCCAGCCAGGCGCTGCTGCACGCGCGCATTGACCACGCGCCGCGAGGCCCGGCGCGACGCCTGCGCCGCGTCCGAGGCGGCCAGGGCGTCGGCGACGGCCCCGTCGCCCTGGTTCAGCGCGCAGGCCAGCACCGACAGTTCGTCCAGCTTTTCGGTGGCGAAGGCGAGCCACGACTTCAGCTCGGCATCGAGCCGCGCTTCCTGCGCCAGCGACACGGGCACATGCAGCAGCGAGCACGACGGCGCCAGCCACAGGCGCTCGCCCAGCGCGCCGTGCAGCGGGCGCAGCAGGTCCAGCACGCGGCGCAGGTCTGTGCGCCAGATATTGCGGCCGTCGATCACGCCCAGCGACAGCACCGCATGCGCGGGCAGCACGGCCTGCCATGCCGCCAGTTGCGCGGGGGCGCGCACCAGGTCGATATGGAAGCCGTCGACCGGCAGCGCGGCCGCGCGCTGCGCATGGTCGGCGGCGGTGTCGAAGTAAGTCGCCAGCAGCAGCTTCGGGCGCGCCGTCGGGCCACCCTCATGCAGCGCGGCATAGGCCGTGTCGAAGGCATCGAGCCAGGCCGGTTCCAGGTCCAGGCACAGCGCCGGCTCGTCGATCTGCACCCATTCGATGCCGCGTGCCTTGAGCTGGCCCAGGATGCGGCGATAGGCCTGCAGCAGGCGCGGCAGCAGCGACAGCCGGTCGAAGCCGGGCACATGGCTTTTCGACAGCCACAGGTAGGTCACGGGGCCGATCAGCGCGGGGCGGGCGCGCAGCCCGAGCGCCAGCGCTTCATCGGTTTCCTCGAAGAACCATTGTGGTCCGCCGTCGAAGGTGGTGTCGGCGTCCAGCTCCGGGACCAGGTAGTGGTAGTTGGTGTCGAACCACTTGGTCATTTCCATGGCCGGCTGCTCGCGGTTGCCGCGGGCCAGCTCGAAATACTGCGCCAGCGTCAGTTGCGCCGGAACGAAGCCGAAGCGGCGCGGCAGCGCGCCCAGCAGCGCGGTCAGGCTCAGCATCTGGTCGTACCAGGCAAAGTCGCCGGTGGCGACGGTGTCCAGGCCGCGCTCGGCCTGCAACTGCCAGTGGCGGCGGCGCAGTTCGGCGGCCACCGTGCGCAGCTCGGCCTCCGAGCGTTCGCCGCGCCAGAACGCTTCCTGGGCGAATTTCAGTTCACGGCGTTCGCCGATGCGGGGAAAGCCGAGGATATGGGTGCGTGCCATCGATGTTGCTCCGGTAGAAGTCTGGCGCACAGTGTCGGTTTGCCCATAAAATGAATCAAGCGACAAGTTTTAAACAATATATGAATCGATTTCATATCAGGACCAAACGACGGCGACGCGGGAGCCGTGCATGATCGAAGTCCGCCATTTGCGTTCGCTGGTTGCCATTGCCGAGTCCGGCAAGCTGGCCACCGCGGCCGAGCGCGTGCATGTCAGCCAGTCAGCGCTGTCGCACCAGATCAAGGCGATCGAATCGCACTACGGCTTGCCGCTGTTCGACCGCACGCGCCAGGGCCTGCGCTTTACGCCGGCGGGCGAGCGCCTGCTGGCGCTGGCGCGCGAGGTGCTGGCCGCGGTCAGCGCGGCGGAGCGCGATATCGAACGGCTCAAGGGCGACACCCGCGGCGAGCTGCGCGTGGTGCTGGAATGCCATACGTGCTTTGACTGGCTGATGCCGGTGATGGACGAGTTCCGCCGGCGCTGGCCCGAAGTGGAAGTGGACCTGGTCGCGGGCTTCCATGCCGATCCGATCGCGCTGCTGCGCAACGGCCGCGCCGACATGGTGATCGGCTCGCAGCCGGCCGCGCGGCGCGGGCTGGAGGTGGCGCCGCTGTTCCGCTTTGAAAGCCTGGCGGTGATCGCCAACGAACACCGCCTGCGCAACAAGCGCCGCATCGAAGCCGCGGATCTTGCCGGCGAAACCCTGATTACCTACCCGGTGCCCGAGTCACGCATCGACCTGATCCGCGAGGTGCTGGAACCCGCCGGCATCCACCTGGAGCGGCGCACCGCCGAACTGACGGTGGCGGTGCTGCAACTGGTGGCGAGCCGCCGCGGCGTGGCGGCGCTGCCCAACTGGGGCGTCAAGAACTACGTCGACCATGACTACGTGCTGGCCAAGCGCATCGGCGCCAGGGGGCTATGGAGCGAACTGTATGCGACCGTGCCGACGGCGATGGCGCGGCGGCCCTATGTGGCGGATTTTGTCGCGATCGTGCGCGATACCTGCGCGGCGCAACTCGACGGCATCGAGCTGCTGGCGCCGGCGGCGTAGCGGCGCCCGGATCGATTCAAGCCGTCAACATCAGTTCGGCGGGCCGGTCGCGACTAGTGGCGGCGCGCGGCGCCGGTTCCGCCACCGTGTCATGGTCCGGATCCTCGACGTCCGCCACCAGCAACTCCACGTCGAAGCCGTTATCGAGGCGGCGCAGGAACAGCCACAGCAGGCCGGCATCATCTGCCGTCAGCGTGGCATGCATCACGGCCTGCGGGGCGGCGTCAAAGCTCAGCTGCTGCGGCGCCAGTCCGGTACGGCGCGCATTGGCCAGCACCCATTCCATGGCGCCGAACAGGTCGGCAGGGGCAAGTCGCAGCGACAGGCGCAGGGTGGGGAGAGGGCGGGAGGCTGGCATGTGTCGTTTCCGGCAGTCGATCTATGCAGGTAATTTACCAGCGGTGCCGAAGAATTGGCTTTCTGATTTTCTTCATATCCGGGCAAATGTCAGTTGATACATCTTAATTTGCTAGAATCTGCGGAAGATTATTCCTAATGGATGGTGCTTGATGGCACAGTCACCCAAACTCGACGACATCGACCGCCGCATCCTGCGCGAACTGCGGCGCGACGGCCGCCTGTCCAATGCGCGGCTGGCGGAGCAGGTGGGCCTGTCGGCCACGCCGTGCTGGAACCGCGTGCGCGCGCTGGAAGAAAGTGGGGTCATCGAGGGCTACGCCGCGCTGCTGAACCAGAAGGCGCTGGGCTTGCCCGATACCGTGCTGATCGAAGTCACGCTGGAGCGGCACGACGACGACATGCTGTACCGCTTCGGCAAGGCGCTGGCGGAACTGCCGGAGGTGATGGAGGCCTACCTGCTGACCGGCGAATACGACTACCTGATCAAGGTGGCGGTGGCCGGCACGCAGGGCTATGAGGAATTCCTGCGGCACAAGCTGTACAAGCTGCCCGGGCTGCGCCACAGCCACTCGACCTTCGTGCTGCGCACGCTCAAGCGCGAGACCTCGGTCGAGCCGTGATCAGGCGGTCCTGAGCACTTCGCTGGTGGTGTTGCGCAGCGCGCGCAGGGCCTCGTTGCATTGCTGCGGCGTGGTGGGGTGCACCAGCACCGCCCAGCGGCCATGCTGGACGGCCTCGCGTACCGGCGTGATCACCAGCTGGTGGTCCGGCCGCGCGGTCATCAGGCCCGCCAGCAGCATGCCGAACATCACTCCCAGGAAGATCGCGGCGCCGGCCGCCAGCCCCGGGCTCTGCATCACCGCGTCGACTTCCTGCCGGTGCAGGATGCCGACCACGGCGAGGCCGACAATGGCGCCCAACGCGGCCATGATCAGGTGCGAGCGCACCGCGGTGTGGACGATGCCGTCGTTTTCGGGCTCGAGCTTGCGGCCGAAATGGGCCTCGTACGGGTGCACCAGCCGCACTTGGCCCCGCTTCAGGTGCGCCTCGTAGCAAACGCGCTCGGCGGCGCTGCTGGCCGCGAGCTTGGTGTCGAACAATGCGGCGAGCTTGGTGCCTGCGGCCTCGGCACTCAATGGATTGGCTGTCATGGCGAACTCCTGCTGCGGCCGTGCCGCGAGGCGGGTGCTGCGCATTGTTTCCGTGCCCGCCGGGGACGACCCATGTCCTGTAAACCGAGTCTAGAGACCCGTTTGAAGCGGCTGCATAAGTCGACGGCGCTTGCGCTTGTAGGAATTGGCCGACCACCCATGCAGCCAGGCCCGGCGGGGGATTTCCAGCGCGAATGTCCGATTCCGCTCATAATGTCGGCGGTGCCGGGCTGCGCCCCCGCCTTTTGACCAAGAATTCCGGTATGAACGACACAGAAATTGAGCTGATCGACTCGGCGCGCCTGCCGACGCGATTCGGCGACTTCACGGCGCACGCCTTCAAGGGCGCCGATTCAGGCATCGAGCACCTGGCCCTCAGCGTGGGCGATGTGGCGGGCGACAACGTGCTGATCCGCATGCATTCCGAATGCCTTACCGGTGACGTGTTTGGCTCCTGCCGCTGCGATTGCGGGCCGCAACTCGAACTCGCGATGGAAAAGATCGCCGCCGAGGGCCGCGGCATCCTGCTGTACCTGCGCGGCCACGAAGGGCGTGGCATCGGCCTGGCGGAAAAGATCCGGGCCTACCGCCTGCAAGACGGCGGCCTCGACACCGTCGACGCCAACCTGGCCCTGGGCCAGGCCATCGACGCCCGCAACTATGCCTTTGCCGCCGACCTGCTGCACCAGTGGGGCGTCAAGTCCGTGCGCCTGATGAGCAACAACCCGCTGAAGGCAGCCGCGCTCGAGAAGGCCGGCATCACCGTCTCGGAGCAACTGCGCCACATCGTGCCGTCCAACGCCGAAAACGAGAAATACCTGGCGACCAAGCGTACGCGGATGGGACATCTGCTCGACTGAACGCGCTTGCGCGCGTGTTGCCCCGGCAGGGGCATTTATTGGCTCATATAGTTGCCAATGGAAACTATTGCCCATAGAATCATTTGGCCGCCCCCGCCTATTGCCCCCATGCCCGACGCAACCAGCCCCACCCATTCGATCCTCGAATTCATGTCGTTCCGCCTGAACCGGCTCTGCGACATGACCAGACAGTCGGCCTCCGGCTTCTACGAGCGGGAATTCGGCATCGGCCTGCGCGAACTGCGTGTGCTCCGTTTCGCCGGGCTGGAACCGGGCTTGACGCTGACACGGCTGATGGAACTGGTGCTGCTGGAAAAGACGGTGACGTCGAAGCTGGTCACCGCGCTGGCAAAGCGCGGCCTGCTGCGTCGTGAAGTGGGCGAAGCCGATGCCCGGCAGCTGAACCTTTACCTGACGCCGGCCGGCGAAGCCCTGGTGGCGCAGACCTACCAGCGTGGCGACGTGCTGGAGAAGATGTTCCTGTCGGTGCTGACCGAGGCCGAAGTCAAGACGCTGGATCTATGCATCGACAAGCTCACCAGGGCCCTGATCGCACATCAGCAAGGCGCGCAGGCATCGGTGGACTGAGGCGAGGGCGGCGATCCCTGACCAAAAAAATGCAAGGAGACAGCATGTCGTTGAAGCCTCATCGCAATTCCCCGCGGCCATGGTGCCGCCTGGCCGGCGTGGCACTGTTCGCGGCAAGCCTGCCGGCGTGGAGCCAGCCCGCCGCCAGCGCGGCCAGCGCAGCGCCTCCGGCCGCCGTACCGGCGACGACGGTGGCGGCGGCGCTGGCCACCGATCCGAACCTCATGGGCTGGATGCAGGGCTTTCCGCCGCCGCCGGACAAGCTCATCACCCATGTGCCGGGGGGCAACCGGTTTCCGCGCAACCGCTGGCTGTTTTCGCATGTGCGCGAACTGGGGCCGACTGCATCGGTATGGCGCGGACCCGGCCCGGCCAGCACGCTGCCGCGCGCTGAGCAGGCCATCGGCGCGATCCCGTTCACCGATGCCGACGGTACCCGCCGCACCTTCGACGAGATGCTGGCGCTGACCTATACCGACGGCATCCTGGTGATGCACCAGGGCAAGGTCATCTACGAGCGCTATTTCGGCGCGCTCGACAGCCATACGCCGCATATCGCGATGTCGGTGACCAAGTCGTTCGTCGGCACGCTCGCCGCCATGCTGGCGGCGGAAGGCAAGCTAGACCCGGCCGCGCCGGTGACGCGCTACCTGCCGGAGATGGCCGGTACCGCGTATGGCGATGCCACGGTGCGTCAGGTGATGGACATGACCATCGGCGTGCGCTACTCCGAGGACTATGCCGATCCCAGGGCCGAGGTCTGGGACTACGCGCGCGCCGGCGGCATGCTGGCGCGCCCGGCCAACTACAACGGCCCCGGCACCTTCTATGACTTCCTGAAGACGCTGCAGAAGGACGGCAGCCACGATGCCGCGTTTGCCTACAAGACCGTCAATGCCGAGGTGCTGGCGTGGATCGTGCGCCGCGCCTCGGGCCAGTCGCTGGCGAAGCTGCTGTCCGAGCGGATCTGGCAGCCGATGGGCGCCGAGCAGGACGCGTATTTCACCGTCGACAGCATCGGCACCGAATCCGGCGGCGGCGGGCTGAACACCACCCTGCGCGATCTCGCGCGCTTTGGCGAGACCATCCGCGCCAACGGGCGCTTCAACGGCAAGCAGATCATCCCGGCATCGGTGGTGGCCGATATCCGCCGCGGCGGCAGCCGCGAGCTGTTTGCCAGGTCCGGCAGCGCAGCGGTGTTGCCGGGCTGGAGCTACCGCGACATGTGGTGGGTCTCGCACGACAGCCACGGCATGTTCCAGGCCGCCGGCATCCACGGCCAGCGCATCTACATCGACCCGCAAGCCGAACTGACGATCGTGCGCTACGCCTCGCATCCGGTGGCCGGCAACGCCGCCAACAACGCGATCACGTTCCGGGCATTCAGCGCGGTGGCGGAAGCGCTGTCGCGGTAGGGCGGTGCGGCCAGGCGGGGCCGGATGCGGAATGTCCGTCCTGGCTGCGCCTTGCGTCACCGGCTTCGACCTTTTACCTGGGCTGGTTCACCGCCTGCCTGGCGAGCAATTGCCAGCCCGACGGCTGATGCAGCCACACCGACAATACTTGCAGATGCACGGTGGTGGGGGGCTTGCCAGCGGGATGGGTATCGGCGTCGAACGTATATCGGATGGTTGCGACCTCGCCGACCACGTCGATCTTTCGGTCTGTGAAGTCAATGCGTGTGAATTTCGAGGTGCCAGTGAGGAGCGCCTTCACGAGGCTGTCCTTGGTATCGACCTTGGCCGACGAGTGGCCGTAAGTCAGCTGCGCATGCAGCAAGGCGTCGAGCTGTGCCGGGTTGGGTGCGAGCATGGCGGCGTGAAGCCTTTCGTTGGCGGCGGCGAGCTCCTCTGAGGCGTCCAATGTCTGAGCGTACAGCGCTGGCGATGTCGCCACGACGAGGGCCGGCAGCAGCGTACTCAGGGTCCGGGAAAGCAGTGCGATCATGGTGTTTCCTCTTCGATTTTGCCTGTGCTGATCATTCCGCCTTGATGCCCTGCTCGCGGATAACCCTGGCATAGCGCGTGGTATCCCGTGCCATCACGGAGGCAAACGCCTCTGGCGTGCTGCCAGACGGCACCGCACCCTGATCGGCGAGTGTTTGCTTTACTTTCGGATCGGCCAATGCGGTGCGCACGTCCTGCGCAATCTTGCCGACGATCGCCGGCGACGTGCCGGCGGGTGCCAACAGGCCTATCCACGAGATCGAGTCGTAGCCGGGTAGCCCGGCTTCCGCCACGGTCGGCACGTCGGGCATGAGTGGCGCGCGCTTGTCGCTGGTCACGGCTACGGGCCTGAGCTTGCCGCCTTTGATGAGGCCCATGGTTTCGTAGAGCGTCGCAAAGGCATAGTTCACGTGCCCCGCCATCACGTCCGCCACGGCCGGGCCGCCCCCCTTGTAGGCCACGTGCAGCATGTCGACGCCGGCCTGCCGGGCAAAGACGGCGCCGGCAAGATGCATCGAGCTGCCGCTGCCGGAGCTGCCGTACGTGACCTTGCCCGGCTCGCGCTTGCCCGCCGCGATGGCCAGCGGCACGGTGTTGGCGGCATTACCGCTGGCGGTCACCATGACCAGTGGCAGTTCCGCCACCAGCGACACCGGGGCGAAGTCCTTGACGGCGTTGTAGGGGACCGTCTTGTACAGCGTAGGGTTGATCGAATGCGTACCGATGTTGCCCATCAGCAGGGTGTAGCCATCCGGCTTCGCCCGCGCCACGTAAGCGCTGCCGATCTGGCCCGCAGCGCCTGGCTTGTTCTCGACGATGACGGCGTGGCCCCACAGCTCGGCCAGGCGTTGCGCGATCAGCCGTGCGCCGGTGTCGGTGCCGCCGCCCGGGGGGAAGGGGACGACAATAGTGACGGGCCGCTCGGGATAAGCGCCGGCGTGCGCTGGCTGGGGGGCGATGGCAACGACAGCCGCCACGGCCAGCCAGCCTGGTGCAAGCAGTGAAAGGGAGTGAGCGAACGGAACGCGGTATGGCATGAGTGTCTCCGGGAAATTTCTGTGGCGCTCTTGACTGGCGCCGTTCGATGAAGCGATGGCCGTCGGCGAGGACGGGCGGGCCTATGCCAGCACTGTGTCCGGCGGGCGCTGACCGGACAGGCCGGCGCGGAGATTGGCCAGCACGATCTCGCCCATCGCGTCGCGGGTTTCCCACGTGGCGCTGGCGCGATGGGGCTGGACGACGACGTTGTCCATCTGCAGGAGGGCGGCGGGCACGGCGGGTTCATCGGCAAACACATCCAGCCCGGCGCCGGCGATACGACCGGATGCCAGCGCGCGCACCAGTTCCGGTTCGTCCACCAGCCTGCCGCGCGCCACATTGACAAGTACGCCGTGCTTGCCGAGCGCCTCGAGCACGGCGGCGTCCACCACCGGCTTTGCACCATCGGCGGACGCGGCCAGGACCAGGGCGTCGCAGTTGGCCGCCAGCGTGGCGATGTCCGGCATAAAGGCGTAAGGCACGTCGGTGAAGGCGCGCAGGTCGGTGTACGACACCGGGCAGTCGAAGGCCGCCGCGCGCGCGGCAATGGCCCGGCCCACACGGCCGAGGCCGACGATGCCGACACGTTTGCCGCTGAAGCGGTGAGCCAGCGGTAGCGGAGCCTTGCCCCACTGGCCGGCGCGCACATAGCGCTCGGCCTCCGTCAGGCGGCGGTACACGGCGATCAGCAAGCCGAGCGCCTGGTCGGCAACGTCGGCGGTCAGCACGTTGGGCGTGGTGGTCACGTGGATGCCGCGCTCGCGTGCATAAGGCAGGTCCACCGCATCGGTGCCGACGCCGGATACCGCGACGATCTTCAGGGCCGGCAGGCGGCGCATCTGGCCTTCCTTGAGGCCGAGCGAGCCGCCGGTGACGACCGCCTCGATGCGCGGGCCGATCTCGTCGAGCAACGCGTCTGGCGGGGTGGTGCCATACAGGCGGTGAATCTCGTAGTCGGCCTGCAGCCGGGTTTCCAGGCTGGGCACGACCGGCTGGGTCAGGAGAATGGCGCGTTTCACTGGCGAGCTGAGGTCGGGTTGGAATGGGCCGAGTATAGGAACGCGATCAATGCATGTCTAAGCTATAATTTGCAACGATCAATCCAAGAATTGGCATGATTCATGGTTCCCGATCTCAACCAGTTGCGCTGCTTCATCGCCGTGGGCGAAGAACTGCATTTCGGCCGTGCAGCCGCCAGGCTGTTCATGACCCAATCGCCGCTGAGCCGGCAGATCCGGCTGCTGGAGGAGACGCTCGGCGTGCGGCTGTTCGACCGCAATAGCCGCGCGGTGCGGCTTACCGCAGCCGGCGCGGCGCTGCTCGATGACGCCCGGCGCCTGCTCGCGCTGGCGGGACACGCGGTCGACACGGCGCGCCGGATCGACAAAGGCGTCAGCGGCAAGGTGCGGATAGGTTTTACCGCGGTGGCGGGCTACGATCTCGTGCCCAACCTCATCGCCAAGGCAGGCGAGGCGCTGCCGGAAATCGAGGCGACACTGCACGAAATGGTCACGGTCGCGCAGGTCAGTGCGCTGCAAGCCGGCGCCATCGACCTCGGCTTTATGCGGCCAATCGCTGACATGGACGCCGAACTGCAATGGCGCCTGGCCGTCAGCGAGCCGCTGCAACTGGCAATGCCGGCGGGGCACGCGCTGGCGCAGCGCGAGCAAATCGGAAGCAAAGATCTGGCGGGCTTGCCGTTCATCCAGTACTCCGCTACCGAGGGCAAGTATTTTCACGACCTCATCGGCTCGGTGCTGGCGGGCACGTCCCGGCCGCCGCGTGTCGTCCAGCAGATGAGCCAGACCCACAGCGTGATCGCACTGGTCCGCGCAGGCCTTGGCGTGGCGCTGGTGCCAGCGTCTGCGCGCCACCTTCACTTTCCGCATGTGCTGTTTCGCCCGATCTGGCGCGACGACGTGCGGGCCGAATTGCATCTGATCTGGCGAGAGGCGACACATAACCCGGCGTGTCGTGTTTTCGCGGACTTTGCGGCCGCATACCTGGAACGGCAGGCGCAACAGCCTGTTCCCGCTGCTCTTTGACAAACCGCTGGCAGCGGGTCGCAAACCGATTGCTATCTCCGCACTTTGCCACGCCTACGGGTTTGTCCCAGCCTCGCTCCGTAGCGCCTTGAATTTATTGAGCTAATCGACGCTGTCGCGCCATCCGGCGCGCGCTGCGCAGCGAAATCGGCTTGACCGGATTTCGCCGGCGACGATAATGCAAGCCACTGCAAACGTTTGCAAAGGAGGGCAGGTGGATACATACCTGGAACACGAGCAGCGCTCCCTGGACGGCGCGCTTTCACTGGTCGACGACGAGCAGTCGGTGACCCGCATCGTCGAGGCCGCGATGGCGGATACGCCCGATCCGCGCCTGCGCTTTGTCATGGGTGCGCTGGTCAGGCACCTGCATGCCTTCTTGCGGGAGGCGCGCCTGACCGATGCGGAATTCGAGTTGGCGCTCGAGTTCGTGGCCCGGCTGGGTCAGGCCACGCATGCCACGCACAACGAAGTCGTGCTGGCCGCGGACGTGCTCGGGCTGTCGACCCTGGTGACCGTGATGAACAACGGCACGCGGCACGGACGCACGCCCGGGGCGCTGCTGGGTCCGTTCTACCGCGCCAACGCGCCGCGCTATGCGTGCGGCGACTGCGTGGTGCAGGACAACGCGCCCGGCCTGCCGCTGTTCGTCAGCGGCACGGTGCGCGCTACCGACGGCACGCCGCTGCCGGGCGCACTGGTCGAAGTCTGGCAGGCTTCGCCGGTGGGGCTGTACGACAACCAGGATCCGGCCCAGCCCGACCGCAACCTGCGCGGCTGCTTCCATGCCGATGAAGGCGGTCACTACCATTTCCGCTCCGTGCGCCCGGCAGGCTATCCGGTGCCGACCGACGGCCCAGTGGGCACCCTGCTGGCCGCGCAGCGACGCCATCCGTACCGGCCGGCGCATATCCATTTCATCGTCGCGGCACCGGGCTACCGCACGCTGGTGACGCAGGTATTTGCCGACGAACCGGCCCAGCTGGAATCCGATGTCACCTTTGGCGTGCACCGGCAACTCGTCGGCCAGCTGCAGCGGCACGACCACGGGTACAGCCCGTGGGGCAGCGTGCCGGCGCCATTCTTTACGCTCGCGTTCGATTTCACCCTCGAGCCGGGCGAGCAGACCTTTCCCAAGCCGCCCATCGACTGAGCGGGGCTTTCGCCCCATCCCTGACTAATCACATCGAAACCAATGAGCGCCTCTTCTCTTTCCGGCAAGGTAGCCGTGATCCTCGGCGGCAGCGGTGGCATTGGCCTGGCGGCCGGCGAGACGCTGGCGCGCCTGGGCGCCAGCATCGTGCTGGCCGGCCGCGATGCCGACAAGGCGGCCAGCGCCGCGGCCGCGCTGCCGGCCGGCAACCACCTGGCCGCGGTGGCCGAGATCGGTGACAGCGCATCGCTGCGCAAGCTGGCCGACGAAACCAGTCATCACTACGGTCGCGTCGATATCCTGGTGAACAGCGCGGGCTTTACACGCGCCATTCCGCATGCCGACCTCGACGCGCTGGACGACGCCCTGATCGACGCGCTGTTCGCCATCAACTGGCGCGGCCAGTTCGCCGCGATCCGCGCCTTCGCGCCGTTGCTGCGCGCCAACGGCGACGGGCTGGTGGTCAATGTCGGCTCCATCGCGGGCCGCACCGGGCAGGGCAGCAACGTGGCCTACTGCGCGGCCAAGGCCGGCCTGGACGCCATGGCGATGTCGCTGGGACGCGCGCTGGCGCCGGCGATCCGCGTGCTCAATGTCTCTCCGGGCGTGGTCGACACCGGCTTCGTGCCGGGGCGCGATGACAGCTTCAACGAGCGCGCCGCCCGGACCACGCCGCTGCGCCGCATCGGCCAGGCGCAAGACGTGGCCGATGCCATCGCCGCCTGTGCCACTTCACTTCGCTTCGCCACCGGCACCACCATCGTCGTCGATGGCGGCCGCCAGCTGGGCTAGGCCGAGCCGAGCCAATCACGCAACTACTGACCACGCCATGCATGCACGCAAGACCATCATCACCTGCGCGGTGACCGGCAACATCGTTACCCCCGAACAGCATCCCGGCCTGCCCGTCACGCCGGCACAGATTGCCGATGCCGCGCTGGAGGCCGCCGAAGCGGGCGCCGCCGCCGCCCATATCCACGTGCGCGACCCGGAGACCGGACGCCCGTCGATGTCGCTCGACTATTACGCCGACGTCATCGACCGCATCCGCAAGCGCAACCGCGAGCTGATCATCAATCTCACCACCGGGCCGGGCGGACGCTTCGTGCCGAGCGAGGACGAGCCGCGCGTGGCCGCGCCCGGGACCACGCTGCTGCACCCGTCCAAGCGTGTCGAGCACATTGCCGCGTTGCGGCCGGACGTATGCTCGCTCGACCTGAACACCATGAATTCCGGCGCCGACGTGGTCATCAACACGCCCGCCAACGTGCGCAAGATGGCGGACATCATCCGCGGCGCCGGCGTGATGCCGGAGCTGGAGATCTTCGATTCGGGCGACCTCAACATGGCCCTCGACTTCATCCGCGAAGGGGTGCTGGACGGCCCCGGGCTCTGGACCTTCGTGCTGGGCGTCAAGTATGGCTTTGCACCGACGCCGGAGACGATCTTCTACGCCCGCAACATGCTGCCCGCGGGCGCGCACTGGTCCGCCTTTGGCATCGGCCGCGCGGAATTTCCGATTGTCGCGCAGGCGTGGCTCGCCGGCGGCCATGTGCGCGTCGGCCTGGAAGACAACATCTACCTGGAGAAGGGCGTGCTCGCGCCCGATAACGCCGCGCTGGTCGCCAAGGCGCGCGATATTGTGCGGTCGCTCGGCGGCGAGCTGGCCTCGCCGGCGCAGGCGCGCCGCACGCTGGGCCTGCGCGAGGCCTGAGGCAACGCCGCACTGGATTTCAACCAAACCGAAACCATCATGAACGTCATTCGAGTCAACCAGAAAGCCAACGATATCGAGACCCTGCAGCTCGAACTGCAAGGCATGCCGCGTCCGCAAGCCGCGGCTGACCAGTGCATCATCGAAGTCGTCAGTGCGGGGGTCAACCCCAGCGACGTCAAAGCCACGCTGGGCCTGATGCCGCACGCGGTCTGGCCGCGCACGCCTGGCCGCGACTATGCCGGCCTGGTGGTCGATGGCCCGTCGCAACTGCTGGGGCTGCAGGTGTGGGGCAGCGGCGGCGAGCTGGGCATTCGCCGCGACGGCACCCATGGCAAGTACCTGCGCATCGACGCGGCCTCGGTGCGCGCCAAGCCGGAATCGGTATCGCTGCTGGAAGCGGGCGCGGTGGGCGTGCCGTTCATCACGGCCTATGAAGGACTGCGCCGCGCGGGCATGCCGCAGGCCGGCAGCACCGTGCTGGTGTGCGGCGGCAATGGCAAGGTCGGGCAGGCCACCATCCAGATCGCCACGGCACTGGGCGCGCGTGTCTTTGCCGTGGAGCGGACGGCCCAGCCTTACCGCGGCCATGCGAGCGGCACGGTCCGCATGATCGATGCCAGCCGCGAGCCGATTGCCGAGGTCGTGCGCGAAGAGACCGGCGGGCACGGCGCGGACATCGTCTACAACACCGTCGGCAGTCCGTACTTCGAGCAGGCCAACCGCAGCATGGCAATCGGCGCCACGCAGATCTTCATCTCGACCATCGAGAAGCCGGTGCCGTTCGACATCTTCGCCTTCTATCGCGGCCAGCACACCTATGTGGGCGTGGACACGCTGGCGCTCGACAGCAACGCCTGCGCGCGCATCCTGGACCAGCTGGCGCCGATGTTCGCCAGCGGCAAGCTGCGGCCGTTCCCGGTACTGCCCGATTACACCTATTCGCTGGCGCAGGCCAGGGAGGCCTACCGTGCCGTGCTGGAGGGCGCGGCGGAACGCGTGGTGCTCCAGCCATGAACGTTACCCGGTTCGCCCAGGCGCCGGCGTACTTTCCGGCGAATCATGAGGGCATGCATTGCCTGCGCCTGCAAGGCCATGAAGCGGGGCCCGCGGCGTCCCTGTGGCTCGGCGTCTCGGTGCTGCTGCCGGGCGGGCATACCGCGCTGGATGCCTCGGCGGTGGAAAAGCACTACGTCGTGCTGGAAGGCGAGGTCTGCATCCGCACGTCGGAACAAGCGGCGCTGCTGGGACAGTTCGATTCGGTCCGGCTTGCACCCGGGGAAGCGCGCCAGGTATCGAATCCGGGCAATCGGCCCGCAATGCTGCTGCTGGCGATGCCGTTCCCGGCCACCTGATTTTTTGACGCTGTTTTGCAAACGATTGCAAAACCTCGGCGATCGCTTGCCAGACGACAACCACAACAAGCAAAGGGAGACACCCATGACAATCGCCCCCATGCGCGGAAGGGCCTGGCTGCTGGCCGCCAGCGCCGCGGCCGGCTGGGCCGGGCAGGCCGGCGCCCAGTCCACCGTGACCCTGTACGGGCGTCTTAACACGGCACTGGAATATGCCCGGGCCAGCACGGCCACCGACGGGACGCATCTCGGCGGCACTGGCCGCCTGACCAATAACCGCTCTGTGTTCGGCATGCGCGGAGAAGAAGGACTGGGCGGCAGCCTGAAGGCCATCTGGCAGATCGAGAGCAATCTGTCGCTGGATAACGGCCAGGGCCAGATCGCCGGCCGCAATTCGCGCATCGGGCTGCAGGGCAAGGCCGGCACCCTGTTCATGGGCCACTGGCAGACGCCCTATACCGAGGCGACCGCGGGCTATGACCCGTATTACCCCACCACCGCCGGTTACATGGCGCTGATCGGCAACGGGTCGGCGTCGAGCACCGACAACGTGCAGGACACCAGCGCCTTCGACCGCCGCCAGAAGAACATCATTGTCTATAAGACCCCCTCGCTGGCGGGGTTCAGCGGTGCCGCGGCCTGGGGTGTCAACGAGGAGAAGATCAGCGTGCCGCGCAATCCGGCGCTGTACTCCTTTTCCGCGGCCTATGACAACGGTCCGCTCAACGTGGTGCTGGCATACGAACTCCACCAGCACTACCAGACCGCCGGCCGCAATGACGATGCGATCAAGGCGGGTGTGTCCTACAAGTTTCCCAGCACGACCGTCGCGCTGCTCTATGAACGGCTGCACTACCGCACCGCCACCGGCGACCTGACGCGTAACGGCTACTACGCGTCGCTGGTGCAGAAGCTGGGCCCGGGCAGCGTGCGCGTGGGCGTGGCGCTGGCCGGCAATGGCGCAGGCAGCGCCACGGAGACGGTGGGCTTTTTCCGCAGCGGCGCGGAGACAGGCGCCACGCAGGTGACGGTGGGCTACGACTATCCGCTGTCCAAACGCACCGCGCTGTACGCCTACTACAGCCGCATCCATAACAAGCGCAATGCGATCTACGACTTTGCCATCAATGAACTGGGTGTCAGCGCCGGCGCCGACCCACAGACCTTTGCCCTGGGCATGCGCCATTTCTTCTGAGGCGTGCCGCTTCGACCCGATCCGGTAGTGAGGAGACAGACCATGATTCGATCCATCCGAGGCGCCGTGGTGGCGCTGAGCTCGTCCTTGATGCTTGCCGCCGCGCCCGCCGCGTTGGCCCAGGCGCCGTACCCCGCCAAGCCGATCCGCCTGGTGGTGCCGTTTTCGGCGGGCAGCGCCACCGACATCCTGGCGCGCATCATCGGCACCAAGATGAGCGAAGGCGGTACCTACCAGGTGATCGTCGACAACCGCCCGGGCGCCGGCGGCACGCTCGGCGCGACCGGCGTCGCCAAGGCGGCGCCGGATGGCTACACGCTGATCCTGGTGTCGGTGGGCCATGCGATCAACGCCACGCTGTATCCCAAACTGGCTTACGACACGGTCAAGGACTTCGCGCCGGTGTCGCTGGTGGCGACGGTGCCCAACGTGCTGGTGGTCAGCGCCGGCAGCAAATACAAATCGGTGCACGACCTGGTGACGGCTGCCAGGGCGGCGCCGGGGAAGCTGAATTTCGATTCGGCCGGCTCCGGCAGCTCCACGCATCTCAGCGGCGAGATGTTCAGGATGCAGGCCGGCATCGACATCGTCCATATCCCGTACAAGGGCACGGGCGAGGCGCTGACCGACGTCATGGCCGGCCGCGGCGACATGATGTTCGCCCCGACGGTGTCGGCCATGCCGTTCGTGCGGCAGGGCAAGCTGCGCGCGCTGGCGGTCACCACGGCCAGGCGCAGCAGTTCGCTGCCCGATATTCCGACCGTGGCAGAGTCCGGCTTGCCGGGCTACGCCTTCGACTCGTGGTTTGGCATCCTGGCGCCGGCCGGCACGCCGAAGGAGATCATCGATACCCTCAACGCCGAGATCGGCAGGGCGCTGGCGGCGCCCGACGTGCGCGATCGGCTGGCGGCGCAGGGCGCAGAGCCGAAGCGATCGTCACCGCAGGAATTCGCCTCGTATATCCAGGCAGAGATCGGCAAGCTTGCGCCGGTCATCCGCCAATCCGGGGCGCTTGCGGGGCAGTAGCGCCGCGCGGAGCGGGGCGTCGGGAGACGGATTGCGCGCTGGCTTAAAATGGCGTACTTCCATCCTTCCCGGCCCTCACCCTACATGCCCGAGCGCAAGCGCCTCACCCTCAAAGACCTGGCTGCCGAGATCGACGTGCATTATTCGACCGTGTCGCGGGTGATGAACCCGGCGACGCGGCATCTCGTGGCAGAAGACGTGGCGGCGCGCGTGCTGGCCGTTGCCGAGGCGCGCGGCTTTTCCCCCAACCGCATTGCCGCCGGCCTGCGCACCCAGCGCTCCGGGCTGATCGGCGTGGTGCTGCCCGATATTGCCAACCCCGTGTTTCCGCCGATCCTGGCCGGGATCGAGGTGGTGCTGGCGCAGCAGGGCTATGTGCCGATCGTGGTCAACGCGGGCAGCGACAAGCGCCGGCAGCGGTTCGTGATCGACCAGCTGCTCGGGCGGCAGGTCGAAGGGCTGGTGCTGGCCACCGCGGAACGCGAGGATCCGTTGCTCGAGTATTGCCTGGCACGGCACGTCCCCGTGGTGACGGTCAACCGCGGCGAAGGGTCGGGCAGCGTGTCCTCGGTCGTGAGCGACAGCGTGCGGGCCATGCAGCTGACCGTCGATCACCTGATGGAGCTCGGTCATCGCCGCATCGGGCATATCGCCGGGCCGGCATCGCTGTCAACCGGCTACCTGCGCCGCGAGGGCTTTATCCAGGCCGTCAGGCGCCATCGCCTGCGTCGTGCGGACTGGCACGTGGTCGAGGCATCCAGCTATTCCCGCAATGCGGGCCGGGTCGCCTGCGCGCAGCTGATGACCGTGTTTCCCGCGCTGACCGCGATTGCGGCGGCCAATGACCTGGTCGCGATGGGCTGCTACGACTACCTGCGCGAGCAGGGCCTGCGTTGCCCCGACGACATCTCGGTCATCGGCCACAACGACATGCCCTTCGTCGATGCACTGACGCCGCCGCTGACGACGATCCGGATCGCCGTGCACGAGATGGGCGAGGAGGCGGCGCGCCTTCTGCTCAGGAAGATCAGCAAGCCGGCCTCCGATCCGGTCACCGTGCAATTGCAGCCCCACCTCATCGTGCGGGGTTCCACGGCGGCGCCGCGCAAGGCGTGAAGCGTCGCCCCATTTTGGGCACTTCTCATTGCACAACTTCTCAACGGCTGCTCAGTGGCTCTTGCCGACCCTGAGCAGACACCTGATTCCCCACGCCAGCGCCACGAAGCAGTCATCCACGCAACGACCGAGCAATCGTATTGAGCCAATCTGGGTAAGCGTCGTTTTCAGCATGGTAGACCATCGCTGCGACTCTGCTCCTAGCCGACACGCGCCGTCCCCGAGTGAAGCAGGACTGGTTGCGACAAGGCGCGTCTGCAGTCACGAACCGTTTTTCGCGTGGGGCGGCACTGACTACACCTCTCGGGGCTATGTACGCGACCGGTCAGCCATGGCTCGCACGCTGCTTTCTACAATACTCCACGCCTAAATTGCTCCTCGCCACGGGGTGATTTCAGTTTGCTGCGCGCCGGGTGAAAGCCTGATCACGCTGCCTCTGGTAAAGCCGCGGGTGGCCCCCTTTTGGACCCAGTACGGGGCTCGAGGAAATTGTTGTCGCGTGACGGCACGAGAATTGCGTTCCCGAGCCCCATCATTCGGTTTGCCTTCGCGATGACGTCATCTCTCCAGACGTTTTTTGGTGTCAAGCGAAGCCACAACGCCTTCTCTTCCAACCGAGAATCCTATGTCCACGTCCAACAGCAAGTCCCGTGCATCGTCAACGGGTGTGTTCGCTACTTTGGCCAGCGTCGCTGCAGCGGCTGGCACCGCCGCGTGGGTGCATCACCGCGCGCGCCAGGCAGAGCGTGACCATCCACCGCAGGGAAGCTTGCTCACGGTCGACGGGGTGCAATTGCATTACATCGACGAAGGCGAAGGTCCAGCTGTGGTGCTCCTTCACGGCAATGCAGTGCTGCTTCAGGACTATGTCGCCAGTGGATTGCTAAGATCTTTATCCAAGCGGCACCGGGTCATCCTGTTCGACCGCCCCGGCTTTGGGCATAGCCAACGCCCGCCGGACCGTCGGTGGACACCCCGGGCGCAGGCGGCTTTGTTGCGAAAGGCCTTGGCACAGCTGGGGGTCGAGCGTCCCCTGGTAGTAGGGCATTCACTGGGCACACTGGTGGCGCTTGGCATGGCGCTTGAATCCACAGTGGACGTGCGCGGCCTAGTGCTGATTTCCGGCTACTACTATCCATCCGCAAGGGTGGACGTCCTGCTGACTTCGCCTGCAGCCATCCCTGTGGTAGGTGACGCGCTCCGCTATACCGTGGCGCCCCTGGCCGGACGACTGCTTCTGAAGCGCGCGTTGCGGCAAATGTTCGCCCCGGCGCAGACCCCCCCGATCTTTTTTGACTTGATTTCCCGCGAGATGCTGCTGCGACCGTCGCAGATCAATGCTGCGGCGGAGGATGCGGCATTCATGATCCCAGCCGTTTCAGAATTCCGCGAACTGTATGCCGGACTGCAAGTTCCCGTGACGCTGGTGGCGGGAGCGGGGGATAAAATCGTCGACGCAGCCTCGCATTCGACCGCACTGCATCGTGAATTGCCAAATAGTACGCTGGTGCTCGTTCCCGGCGTGGGCCACATGGTCCACTATGCGGCGACGGAGGATATCGCGCGGACAGTGGAACGAATGACGGGCGCGTCAGGTGCACCGTTCATCCAATCTGTTCAATGAAGTGAGGGCAAGGGAGCTATCGCCGTCCCACGGGCGATGGCATAACGGCCATCGAACGCCGCAGAGCAAAATCTGCCACAGAACGGCACGCCGCAGTGGCTCCACCGGGCCTACAACCGTACGCGGGGCTTCAATTTTCCGCTTGAGGCCTGATGGGCTTCGACCTGTGCGGCAAGACCGTGGCCGTGATCGGCACCGGCAAGATCGGGCGCGTGTTTGCGAAAATCATGGTCGGGTTCGGTTGAGCCAATTCGTTCCGGATCTTTGCCCATGGGCTTGCCAATAGCCTCGTCCGTTCGCGGCAGCGCCGTCAGCATCTAGCGCTCTCGCAGGCGATGCACCAGGCGGTCGCCACTTGCCTGCACGACCGTGACCAGCGCAATCAGGATCACGATGACGACCGCCATCACCGTGGTATCGAAACGTTGGTAGCCGTACCGGATCGCCAGGTCGCCAAGCCCGCCCGCGCCGACCGCGCCGGCCATGGCTGAGGCGCCAATCAGCGAAACCACGGTGATGGTAAAGCCGCCGACGATGCCGGGCAGCGCTTCCGGCAGCAGCACGTGCAGCAGGATATGCCGGCGCCGGCAGCCCATGGCCTGTGCGGCCTCGACCAGGCCAGCATCGACCTGGCGCAGGCTGATTTCGGCAATGCGTGCAAAGAACGGGGTGGCGCTGACCGCCAGCGGCACCACCGCGGCCCAGACGCCGATGGTCGCACCCACGACCAGCCGCGTGAACGGCAGCAGCGCCACCAGCAGCACGATGAACGGCGTGGCGCGGAAGCTGTTGACCACGCTGCCGAGCACGCGATGCAGGCGCGGCGCGGGCCGCATGCCACCGGGCGCGGTGACCACGAGCACCAGCGCGAGCGGCACACCCGCCAGCACCGCAATGGCGGCCGATGCGCCGACCATCGTCAGCGTATCGAGGAATCCTTGCCAGAGGCGTTCAATAAGAATCGGCGACATAGCCCAGTGTTTTCACGTATGGGGAAAGGGGAGAGCGCAGCGAATCCGGATCCGTGCCGGTGCCTGCCAGCGACCACAGCAGGCGGCCTTGCGTGTGGCCCTGGATGCGGTCCAGGCTGCCGTGCAGCAGCTGTGCGTCCGTGCCGAGTCCGGCGGCCAGGCTGGCGAGGTCCGGCGCGTGCTCGCCGCTGCCTGCATAGTGCAGTTCGGCGATGCGCCGGTGCGGCCCCGCCGGCGGCTCGGGCAGCAGCTGCGCGGCGATGTCTTGCGGCAGTCCCGGTGTCAGCGGTGCCAGCAGCGCCTGCGTCGCCGCGTGCCGCGGCTGGCCGAATACCTGCCATACGGGCCCGGCTTCGGCAATGGCGCCGTGCTCCAGGACCAGCACCTGGTCGCAGATTTCGCGGATCACGCGCATCTCGTGCGTGATCAGCACGATGGTGAGCCCGAGGCGCTGGTTGATGTCGCGCAGCAACTGCAGGATCGATTGCGTGGTTTCAGGATCCAGCGCGGACGTGGCTTCGTCGCACAGCAGGATCTCGGGGTGGTGTACGAGCGCGCGCGCGATGCCGACACGCTGCTTCTGTCCGCCCGACAGGCGGCCGGGATAGGTATCGTGCTTGCCTTCGAGGCCAACCAGGGCGAGCACCTCGTCCACGCGCCGCCCAATGGCGTCGCGCGGCACGCCGGCTACCTTCAGCGGCAGCGCCACGTTTTCGCGTACCGTCTTCGCCGAAAGCAGGTTGAAATGCTGGAAGATCATGCCGATACGGCGGCGCAGTGCCACGAGGCCGTTTTCGTCGAGCGTCGCAATATCCTGCCCGTCGACCAGCACGCGTCCATCCGTCGGCGCCTCGAGCCGGTTGATCGTGCGCAGCAGCGTGGATTTTCCGGCGCCGCTGCGCCCGATGATGCCGAAGATGCCGCCGGGCGGTATGTCGAGATCGATGTCGCTGAGGGCCTGGACGATACCGGCACCGCTCGCATAACGCTTGCTCACGCGTTCGAAGCGAACCGCGCCGGTCGCAGTCCGCGCATGGCCGCCACGCGTGGCGGCGGCGTCGGAGCGTGTCGCCGCGGGCAGGAACCCGCGGCGCAGCAATGCAGTGGTCATGCTCATGGCCGTTCCCTGTGTGTCACGGCTGCGCCTTGAGCCACGGCAGGCTGTACAGCTTGTCGTTGTTGGCATAGGACGTGCCCAGCTGCTTGCGCACCGCCGGCGAGTCCTGGTAGATCTTCACGAAGCGCGCCACGCGCGGATCGGCGGCATTGTCCTCGCGCGTGACGAAGCGGATCGCGAAATACGTATCGTCGATGCCCGAGTACAGCAACCCGGCACCGGCCACCTGGGCCTTGCCGGCGTTGACGAAGTGCGCGGGGTAGCCCTGCGCCAGGTCTACGTCGTCCAGCGCGCGTACCAGTTGCGGTCCCTCGATCTCGATCAGCTTGAGCTTCTTCGGATTGGCGACGATGTCGTTGACGCTGCCTTTCGCGCCCACGCCGTCGCGCAGCTTGACGAGGCCAGCCTTCTGCAGCAGCAGCAGGCCGCGGCCCTGGTTGACCGGATCGCTTGCCACGCCGACGCGTGCGCCTTCCTTCAGCTCGTCGAAGCGCTTCACGTGGCTCGAATACAGGCCGATGTTCGGCAGCACGCCGAGCGCCACGCTGCGGAACTTGTAGCCGCGTTCCTTGACGGCGTTGTCGAGGAAAGCCTGGTGCTGGAAGTAGTTCACGTCGAGATCGCCGGACGACAGCGCGACATTGGGCGTGGTCCAGTCCGTGAACTCGACGACCTTCACGTCGAGGCCCTGCTTGCGCGCTTCGGCGGCCGCTACTTCGACGGAGTCGGCGAGTGCGCCAGGTGTGACGCCGATGCGCAACGGCGCGGCATGGACGGCCGGCAGCAGCGCCAGCGAAGCAAACAGGGCGGCAACGGCGGCCGGCAGGAGGCGGGAGATCTTCATGATGTCAGTGGTGAAATGCGGACAAGGTAGGGATGCGTCATGCGTGACGGAATGCGTCGGCCGCGTGGCGCGCCGGCAGCCGGTCGCCTTCGGCGAACAGCTTGTGCCGCAGCGTGCCGTCGGCATACGCGGTCTTGTAGCGGCCGCGCTCCTGCAGTGCGGGGACGACGAGGTCGACGAAATCCTCGTAGCTCTCCGGTACCACGGTGCGGCTCAGGTTGAAGCCATCGATGCCGGTCTCGTCGACCCATTCGGCGAGCGTGTCGGCCACCTGCGAAGGGTCGCCGACGATGGCCGGGTAGCGCCCGCCCAGCTCGAACAGGTCCAGCAGCTTGCGGCGCGTCCAGCCATGCTGGGCGGCGGTCTTCGTTGCCGATTCGATGGCGTTGCCGCCTTCATAGTTCACGGGGTCGTCGAGCCCGTAGCGCGCGAAGTCCACGCCGGTGCTGGCCGCGAAATGGGCGAGTCCGGCCTCGCGGCTCGCATAGTCGCGATACTCGGCATGCCTGGCGCGCGCCTCGGCCTCGGTGCGGCCCGTGACCACGGCTGCGCCCATGAAGACCTTGACGTCGTCCGGACGGCGCCCGGCTGCCACCAGCTGCTCGCGCAGCGCGGACACCGTCTTGCGCGCCGCTTCCTTGCTCGGCGGGGAAATGAATACGCATTCGGCGTGCCGCGCGGCAAAGCGCTGGCCACGGCCCGAGCTGCCGGCCTGGAACAGCACAGGCGTGCGCTGCGGCGAGGGTTCCGACAGGTGATAGCCGTCCACCTTGTAGTAGCGCCCGCTGTGGCTGACCTTGCGCACCTTCGATGGATCGGCGAACACGCGCGCGGCCTTGTCGCGCAGCACGGCGTCGTTCTGCCAGCTGCCTTCCCAGAGCTTGTAGAGCACGTCGAGAAACTCGTCGGCGCGGTCGTAGCGCTCGTCGTGGGCGAGCTGTCCTTCGAGGCCCATGGCGCGCGCCGCGCTGTCGAGGTAGCCGGTCACGATGTTCCAGCCGACACGTCCCCGCGTCAGATGGTCCAGCGTGGAAAACCGGCGCGCCAGCAGGTACGGCTGCTCATAGCTCAGGTTCACCGTGACCCCGAAGCCGAGGTGCCTGGTGGCCGCGGCCATGGCGGGGACGAGGAGCAGCGGGTCGTTGACCGGAAGCTGGATCGATTCCTGCAGCGTGACATCGACGTTGCCACGGTACACGTCATAGACGCCGACGATGTCGGCGATGAACAATCCGTCGAACAGGCCGCGCTCGAGCGTGCGCGCCTGGTCCACCCAGTATTCCAGCGTGTTGTACTCGGCCGAGCGGTCGCGCGGGTGCGTCCACAGCCCGTGGTTGATATGCCCCACGCAGTTCATGTTGAACGCGTTGAGCAGGATCTGCTTGCGCGGTCCATGGTTCGCCATCAGATCGCTCCATGCCGCGGCGGCAGCTTGTCATTGAGATGGAAGTTGCCGACCGCGTGGTATTTCCAGCGAACCGGATCGTGCAACGTATGCGTGCGCGCGTTGCGCCAGAAGCGGTCCAGACCCTGGTTGTCGAGCGTGGCGGAGGTGCCGCCCAGCTCGAACAGCCGCGTGCCGGCAAGCAGCGAGGCGGTCGTCGTCAGCGCACGCGCCGCAGCAACGGCCAGCGACGCCTGCGCGACGGTTTGCTCGCCGGGCAGCCGCTGCGCGGCATCGGTGGCACGGCCGGCGCGGCGCACGAGTGCTTCGGCGGCGCGCAGCCGTACCTGGACCTCGCCAAGCTGGTGCAGCGTCAGCGGGTCGTCCGCCGCGCGTGCCACGCCGGCATCGATCCACGGCCGTGCGTGCTCGCGCAGGAACGGCAGCGTGGCTGCCAGCGCGCCGCGGCCGATGCCGAGGTCGATCGCCGCATGCAGCAACTGGGCAAAGGGACCGATGGTCGTGGGCCGCTCGAACGAGGCGAGGAACGGCACCACCCAGTCGGCCTCGACGCGGACGTTCTCGAACGTCACCGAGCCGCTGCCGGTGACGCGCTGGCCAAAGCCGTCCCAGTCATCCGTGATGCCGACACCGTCGGCCGTGCGCGGCACGAACGCGAGCCACGTGACTTCGCGTCCGGCTTCCTCAGCCACCACGAGCGTGGGAATCCAGTGCGCGTACAGCGCGCCGGTGCAATAGAACTTCTTGCCGTCGATGCGGAAGCCGTCGCCGTCTGGCGTCAGCCGCGTGCGGCGGCGGAAGTCCTTGTGGCCGATCTCCGCCAGCGCATTGCCGAAGCGCTCGCCGGCCAGTGCGCGCGCATAGAAGAATGCCTGCTGCGCCGGCGTGCCGCCAACACGCAGCACCTCCAGCGCATAGAAGTGGTTCTGCGGAATCTGCCCGAGCGAGCCATCCGCTGCGGCGATGATGGCGATGACCTCCGCCAGCGTGGTGTTGGACACGCCCGCGCCACCGTATTCGTGCGGCACGGTGATGCCCCACAGGCCGCTGGCGCTGAAGGTTTCCAGTTCATCCCAGGGCAGGCGCCGTTCGCGGTCGCGCCGGGCCGCTCCGGGCGCAAAGTGGGCGGCGAGCCGCCGCGCGATGGCGATCGCTTCGGCGTCGTCGCGGACAAGATGCGGAACCACGGCAGGCGCGGGCGCTGGCTGCGCCCGTCCATCGGGGGGCGGCGGATTGAAGAGCAACGACATATCAGTTCCAGGAGTGCCGCTTGGGCAGCGCGTTGTTCAGGTAGTAGTTGCCGATCAGATGCAGCTTCCAGCGCACCGGATCGTGCAGCGTGTGCGTGCGCGCATTGCGCCAGTGGCGGTCGAGGTTGTGCCCGGCGCGGGTGGCGGAAGAGCCGGCCAGTTCGAACAGCTTCTCGCTGGCCTGCAGCGCTGCTTCGGTGGTCAGCACCTTGGCCTCGGCCACGGCGACCGAAGCCTGTGCGCTGCCTGCCTCGGTGACCGGCTGCTCCGCGATGGCATCGAGCGTCAGCGCGGCTTCGCGCAGCACTTCGCGCGCGGCGTCGAGTTCGATCGCCAGGCGGCCAACGTCGCCGATCAGGTGCGGATCCTCGCTCGCTCGCGCGACGCCTGCATCGATCCACGGACGCGCGTGCTGGCGCACGAACCCGATGGCATCGTCGAACGCGGCCTGTGCGATGCCGAGATCGATCGCGGCCTGGATCAGTTGCGAGTTCGCGCCGTAGAGGCCGGGCCGGTCAGCCAGTTGCCACACGGGGATCACGTCGTCCCCGGCGACTGCGACGTGGTCGAACACCACCGTGCCGCTCGCCGTCGTGCGCTGGCCGAACGACGACCAGTCGTCGACCACGGTCAGGCCGGCGGCATGGCGCGGCACCCAGACCTGGACCGCGCGGCCCTCATCGTCAAGGGCACGCGTTGGCACGCGGTGCGCGAACAGCGCGCCGGTGGAGTAAAAGCGTGTGCCGCTCAGGCGCAGCCCATGCGCCGTGCGACGCAGGCGCGTGGTGCCGTCGAGGATGGTCTGGCTATCAGCGGAGCGCCGCTCGGGCCCGGCGTTGCCGAGGCGTTGCCCAGCCAGCACCTCGGCGTAGAAGCGGCGCTTCTGGGCCTCGGTTCCCGCTTCGCGCAGCACGCCAAGCAGGCCGAAATGGTTCTGCGGAATCTGGCCCAGCGATGCATCGGCGGCGCTCAGGATCGCAAATACCTCGGCCAGCGTTGCATGGGAGACGCCGGCGCCGCCGTAGGCTTTGGGCACGGTGATGGCTCCCAGTCCGCTTTCGGACCAGCGCTCGAGTTCATCCCACGGCAGGATGCGTTCACGATCGCGCACCGAAGCGCCTGCACGGAATGTCTCGGCGAGCGCGCGTGCCGCGTCGATGGCTTCTGCGTCGTCGCGGATGCGCCGCACGCTTGCGGGATCGGGCAGGGCGGGTTCACGCCCGGCAGCGGCGGGCTGCCTGGCTGCGTAGATATCGGAGAGATCGGTCATGACAGGTCGTGAGGATGCGTCGCACCGGGCATGGCGGTGGTGTCTCGCATCGAAAAGGGCTGACGATTGATTGGAGCATGCGCGTCCACGGCTTTCCCACGAATATTTCCGAGGATGCTTAGAAGCGTGGCTGCGGTGACGGTGAGGTGGTTGATGGCGTAGAACCCACCAATGTTTGCCCCCCTCTGCGCCAAGCGGGAGGGAGCAAACATTGGGCGCGCGCTTTGTCAGGCAGCCCGCGTACCGACCGACCAGTAATACGTCGGCGCCGTGCCGTTGATCGCATGGTCGCCGACGATTCTTGCCTTGTAGATGGCCGGGTTGTGCGAGGCCAGTGTGCGTGCGTTGCGCCAGTGGCGGTCGAGCTGGTGCGCGGCGTCGAGCGCGGAGGCTCCGCCGACGTCGAACAGCCGGCCGGCCGCGCCGAGGACCAGGTCGAGCATGCCGACCTGGGCGCGCGACGCATCGAGTTCGACGTCCTGCAGCAGGGCATCCGGCACCGCTTCGCCGCGCTGGCGCAGCGCATCCACCTGGTCGAGTTTCGCGGCAACGGCACCGACCGTTGCCTGGGTCACGAAGGCGACGCCCGACAACTGGCCGACCACCTGCTGCACGAGCGGATCCTCCGCCGCCGTCGGCGCGCTGCCATTGCTGTACACGCGTTTGCGCCGCCGCACGAACGCGGCAGCGTCGCGTTCGATGGCGCGCGCGATGCCGGCAAGCGTGGCCAGGTGTACGAGCTGGAAGCACGCGGTGACCGTGGTCGGGTCCGTGCGCGAGAACGACAGCACGTGCTCGTCGGATACGGCAACGTCCAGGAAACGCGTCGTGCCCGATGCGCTCAGGCGTTGGCCGAAGCCATGCCAGTCGTCGAGCCGGTCGACGCCTGCCGCATCGGCCCGTACCAGCACATAGGCCGGGCTGCCGTCATCGGTGCGGGTGGCCGACACGGCGATCCAGTCCGCATACAACGTGCCGGTGCTGTAGTACTTCTCTCCGTCGAGGCGCCAGCCTCCGGTGCCGTCCGGCGCGAGCGTGGTGCGGTACCGGCCCAGCTGGCCTTCGCCGCGCTCCATCGCGGCGTTGCCGAAGATGGCGCCCTGCGCCGCGAGCCGGAGCCACGGCGCGCGCCGTGACGGCGCGATTTCGGCATGCAGCCGTTCGATAAAGCCGAAGTGCGCGCGCAGGATCTGCGGCAGGTTGGAGTCGGCCGCGCCCAGCTCGATCAGCAGCGCATACAGCTGCGACGCGGAAGCACCCAGGCCGCCATGCTCGCGCGGCACGCGCAATGCACCGAAGCCGGCGTCGCGCAGCAGTGCAACCGCGTCGTGGGCCAGTGTGCGCGTGCGTTCGCGTTCGAGTGCGCCGGCCGCGATCTGTGCGAACACCGGCCGAAAGCGCTCGGCGAGCGATGAGAACGCCGGTGCCGCGTGGGCGGAAGGTGAAGCAGGAAGAGGGTGTGGCATGGGGCGAATGATTCAGCGCTTACGCGGCCTTCAATGCAACCCGACGGTGCGCCGCGAACAACGGCGCTGCGCGGTCGGCCGCGAGCCGGATACGCTCGCGCAGCGCGGGGCTTTGCACCGTGTAGTTCTCGAAATCCGAAGGCGTTGCATAAACGCCAATAGGCAGCGTCAGTGCCTGCAGGAAGCCGAACAGCGGCCGTAACTGGTGCTCGAGCACCAGTGCATGGCGGTCGCTGCCGCCAGTGGCGGCGAGCAGCACGGGCTTGTCGGCGAGCGCTTCCTGGCCGATCAGGTCGAACAGGTGCTTGAAGTGGCCCGGATACGCGCCGCGATAGACCGGCGACGCGGCGATGACGAGGTCGGCCGATTCGATTGCCTGCAGTTGCGCTTCGATCGCGGTCGGCAGTTCGGTGCGCCACAGCGCGCCGCCGAGCGGGCGCGCAATATCCGCCAGGTTGATGACATGAGCGTCGACATGCAGTCGCGCGTCGAGCTCGGCAATCAGTGCCTCGACCAGCGCAAGCGTGCGCGAGGGTTGCTGGGTACTGCCGTTGACGGCAACGATCTTCAGGGGCTTGGACATGTTTGGCTTTCGGAGAGCGTGATGGCGTTGGTGTTGTCGAGGGCTGCAACGGTATGGTCTTCCTGCTGCGCAGCCTGGAGGGTGCCAAGACGATACTGCTGCGCGGCCGCCGTGCGAACGACGCGTTCGTTCTATCCATAGGCGATCCGTGCGCATAAGGGCATGCGCAATCGTTCGTTCCGGGCGGACAGGGGTGTCTCTATAGTTGGTCACCCTTGCAGACATCGGCCCATCTTGCCGGCCAACACCATCATGAAGAACCCGTTCCGGCCATCGCGGCCCTCGCAACTATTCCGGCCGTTCGCGTTCCTGGCGCCCGTCGTGCTGTCGCTGCCGCTGCTGGGCGGCCTGCTGGCGGCACCGGCCAAGGCCGCTGCGCCAGCACAGGCCGCGGAAGCGCCGCGGGCGGGCGGCACGCTCACGACCATCATCCAGCCCGAGCCGGTGATCCTGACCTCGGCGCTCAATTCAGCCGCGCCGACCGGCTTCTTCAGCGCGAACGTCTTCGATGGCCTGATCGAGTATGACAACGACTTCAAGCTCAAGCCGGCGCTGGCGCAGCGCTGGGACATCTCGAAGGATTCGAAGACGCTCACGTTCCACCTGCGGCCGAACGTGAAGTGGCATGACGGCAAGCCGTTCACGTCGGCCGACGTGAAGTGGACGCTCGAGAACGTGTGGAAGAAGCTGCATCCGCGCAACCAGATCCTGTTCGGCAAGGTCACGCGCGTCGATACGCCCGATGCGCTGACCGTCGTACTGCATTTCTCCGAGCCGTCGCTGGCGGTGCTCAGCTCGCTGAACAGCAACGGCGCGCAGGTGCTGCCCAAGCACCTGTACGAAGGCACGGACATCCTCAACAACCCGTACAACAACAAGCCGGTGGGAACGGGGCCTTTTGTCTTCAAGGAATGGAGCAAGGGCAACTACATCGTGCTGGAGCGCAATCCCGACTACTGGGACAAGGGCAAGCCGTACCTCGACAAGATCGTCTTCAAGGTGATCCCCGATGCCAGCGCGCGCGCCGCGGCGCTGGAGAAGGGCGAAGTCCAGTACGCGCCGTTCAACCCGGTGCCGCTGAAGGATGCGCAGCGCCTGTCGCAACTGCCTTCGCTGAAACTGGAGACGCGCGGCTACGAATGGCTGTCGCCGTGGCTGTTCATGGATGTCAACATTGACCGTCCGTACTTCAAGGACGTGCGCGTGCGCCAGGCACTGGCCCATGCGATCGACCTGAACACGCTGAACAAGGTGGTGTGGTTCGGCTTTGGCAAGCCCGCGGTGAGCCCGGTGGTCTCGACGCTGGGGCAGTTCTTCAACCCCAACGTGCCGAAGTATCCGTATGACCCGGCCAGGGCCGAAGCCCTGCTCGACGCTGCCGGCCTGAAGCGCGGTGCTGACGGCAACCGCCTGAAGATCCAGATCGACTACCTGCCGTATGGCGACGACTACAAGCGCAGCGCGGAGTACATCAAGCAGGCGCTCAAGCGCGTGGGTGTCGACGTGACCGTGCGCACGCAGGACACACCCACCTATACCAGGCGTGTCTACGGCGATCGCGACTTCGACCTCGCGGTGGTCTGGTTCGCGGGCTTTGCCGATCCGCTGGTTGGCGTGACGCGCGCCTATCGTAGCGACACGGTCGGCAAGAATATCCCGTGGTCGAACGGCTCGGGCTATCGCGGCGACGAAGCGAACCGGCTGATCGACCAGGCGCAGGGCTCGCCAAGCCAGGCCGAGCGCGTCGAGCTGTTCCGCAAGTTCCAGTCCGTGGTGCAGACCGACCTGCCGTCGATCCCGCTGCTCGAGCTGCGCTTCTTCACGGTGCAGTCGTCGAACCTGCGCGATACGGTCAGCGGCGTGGACCAGGTCTATGCCTCGCTCAAGCGCGCCTGGCTGGCGCCGGCGGGCACGGCCGTGGCCACGGCCACCACGCCCGCTGCCGCTGCGGCGCAGGCCGCGCGCTGACGACGGGCGATGACCATGCCCACGACCCAGCGCGGCACGCCCGGACGCAAGCCGGCATGGCTGGCACGCGTGCCATGGCGGACGGCCTGGCGCAGGCTGCTGCAGCTAGCCGGCATCGTCGCCGGCATGGCCGTGGTCAATTTCTTCCTGCTGCGGCTCGCGCCCGGCGACGCCGCGCAGGTGCTGGCGGGGGAGGCGGGTGCGGCCACGCCAGAGTACCTGGCGGCGCTGCGCGCGCAGTTCGGACTTGACCAGCCCTTGTGGGTGCAGCTCGGCAAGTATCTGTGGCACCTGGCGCAGCTCGATCTCGGCTTTTCGTTCCGGCAGGGCATGCCGGTGCTGGACCTGATCCTGCAGCGCCTGCCCGCCACGCTGCTGCTGATGGGCGCAAGCATTGCGTTCGCGGTGGTGATCGGCGCGGGCCTGGGCGTGCTGGCGGCGGCGCGCGCCGGACGCGCGCTCGACACGCTGGTCTCCTCCGTGGCGCTGCTGTGCTTTGCCACCCCGCTGTTCTGGGTCGGCCTGATGCTGGTTCTGGTGTTCTCGGTCCGCCTCGACTGGCTGCCGGTGGGCGGCATGTTCACCGTGGAAGCCGGGCTCACGGGCCGGGCGTATGCGGCTGACGTGGCGCGGCACCTGGTGTTGCCGGCCGCCACACTGGGCCTGTTCTATATGGCCGTGTATGTGCGGCTGATGCGCGCCAGCATGATCGAGGTGCGGCGGCAGGATTTCGTGCGCACGGCCGTGGCCAAGGGCGCGCCCGCCGGCCGCGTGCTGACGCTTCATGTCCTGCGCAATGCGCTGCTGCCGCTGGTGACCATGGTCGGCGTGCAGGCCAGTTCCGTGATCGGCGGCGCGGTGCTCGTGGAGACGGTGTTCTCGTGGCCCGGACTCGGCCGGATGGCGTTCGAGGCGCTGTACCAGCGCGACTACAACCTGCTGCTCGGCATCCTGCTGTGCAGCGCCGTGGTGGTGGTGCTGGTCAACTGGGTCGTCGACGCTGTCTACGCGCGGGTGGACCCGCGCATCCGGCTGGCCTGACGCGGCCCCGGCGTTTGCAGGAGTATTCGCTTGTCTTTGCCTTCTTCCTCCCTTCCGGCGCCGCTGCAGCCGGCTCATTCCGATGCGCACGGCGCTGCGGCCGACATCACGGTGCCCGTGCTGCCACCCACGGACCGCCGGCGGCGGCTGCGCCGGTTGCTGTCGTCGCCCAGCGCCGTGGCGGGCCTGGCGCTGCTGGCCGTGGTCCTGGCTGCCGCGCTGTCGGCAGGCTGGGTATTCCCCGGCGACCCGCTCGAAATGGCGGCAGAACCGCTGCTGTGGCCGGGGCGCGATGCCGCGTTCCCGCTCGGCTCCGACATGCTGGGCCGCGACATCCTCGCGGGCCTGTTTCATGGCGCGCGCGCCTCGCTGCTGATCGCGGGTGTCTCGACGGCGCTGGCCGTGGTGCTTGGCGTCGCGGGCGGCGTGACGGCCGGCTACTACGGTGGCCGCGCCGACCGCTTGTTCGGCACGCTGACGACATTTTTCCTGACGATCCCGTCGTTCCTGTTCGCGCTGGCCATCGTGGCGGTGGTGCAGCCTTCGGTGTGGAAGATCGCGCTCGCGATCGGCATCACCTCGTGGCCCGCGCTCGGGCGGCTGGTGCGCGCCGAGGTGCTGCGCCTGCGCCACGGCGACATGGTGCTGGCGAGCGAAGCGGTGGGCGCCAGCCACGCGCGCATCATCATCGAGGACATCCTGCCCAACACGCTCACGCCCGTGCTGGTGTCGGCGTCGCTGATGGTGGCCACGGCCATCCTGACCGAATCGAGCCTGGCGTTCCTCGGCCTGGCCGATCCCAACGTCGCGAGCTGGGGAAACATGGTCGGCGCGGGCCGCGAGGTGCTGCGTACGGACTGGTACGTATGCGCATTGCCCGGCCTGGCAATCGTGCTGACCGTGCTCGCGCTGAACCTGCTCGGCGACGGGCTGGCCACCGCCTTCGATCCGCGCGAAGGCCGCTGAACGCCTTCACTGTCCCCGTTACCAACCGACTTCATCACAGGAGAGCGTCTTGGCACGCATTCACGACATCGATCCCGGCGCCCTGCAGGGCGAGGCCCGCACCACCTTCGAACGCGTGGAGCGCGAGTATGGCGCGTTCGGCAACATGCTGCGCGTGCTCGGCCACCGGCCGCCCGCGGTAGCGCACCTGTTCGGCCTGCTGCTGGATTCCGCGCGCGACGCCCTGATTACGCGCCGGCATCTGGAGATCGTGCTGGTCACGGCATCGCGGCTGAACGCGTGCCACTACTGCATCAGCCATCACGTGCCGAGGCTGGAAGCGCTGGGCGTGGCGCCCGAAACGGTAGAGCGGATCCTGGAGCCCGACGTGCCCGGGCTGGACGCCGTGGAGCGCCTGGTGCGCGACTACACCGTGCAAGTCACGACGCAGCGCGTCACCGACACGGTGGTTGCGCGGCTGCGCGAGCATTTCACCGAAGCGCAGGTCGTGGAGCTGACACTGCGTGCGGCGCTGTGCGCATTCTTCGCGCGCTTCAATGAAGCGCTGGAGATCCAGGTCGAGCCCGAACTGCTGGCCGCCGAAATCCACGCCACCTGATTGGCCCAGAGGCATCATGACGCCGTTGCTTTCCCTGCAGGATCTTTCCATCCGCTATCCCGGCGGCGCGCGGCCCGCGGTCTCGGGCCTGAGCCTCGATGTCGGCGCCGGCGAGACCGTCGCGCTCGTGGGCGAATCGGGCTGCGGCAAATCCACGACCGCGCTGGGGTTGCTGCGGCTGCTGCCGGCGACCGCGCAGGTGAGCGGGCGCGTGCTGCTGGAAGGGCGCGACCTGCTGACGCTGCGCGAGCGCGACATGACCGCGCTGCGTGGCAACGCCGTGTCGATGATCTTCCAGGAGCCCATGACCTCGCTCAACCCGGTGCTGAGCGTCGGGGCACAGGTAGTCGAAACGCTGCGGCTGCATACGGCGCTGTCCGTGCAGGCGGCCCATGCGCGGGCAGTCGAATTGCTTGACCAGGTACGCATTCCCGAACCGCAGCGGCGCTTCCATGCCTATCCGCACCAGTTGTCAGGCGGACAGCGCCAGCGCGTGATGATCGCCATGGCGATCGCGTGCACACCGAAGCTGCTGGTGGCCGATGAGCCGACTACCGCGCTCGATGTCACCGTGCAAGCCCAGATACTGGAGTTGCTGGACACGCTGCGGCGCGAGCTGCGCATGGCGATGCTTCTGATCACGCACGACCTTGGCGTGGTGGCGCGCTGGGCCGATCGCGTCGCGGTCATGCACGACGGCATCAAGGTGGAGGAGCAGCCTGCCCGCGCCCTGTTCCGCGAGCCTGCACATGCTTACACGCGCGGGCTGCTCGGCGCGTCGCTGAGCGCCGCGGACGGCGTGGTGCCGCACTATCGGCAGGTCCGCCTGCCCGAGATCCGCGTGGATCGTCGCGCCGACGGCACGCCGGCGGCATTCCGGCTCGAACGTCCGGCGCTGCGTCCGGCTGGCGGCCACGCCACGGCGTCGGCACCGACCCTGCTTGAGGTCGAGGATCTCCACGTGACCCACCGGTCCGGCGCGCACGCTACGGTTGCCGTGCAGGGCGTTTCGTTTTCCATAGCTGCGGGGGAGACCGTGGGCCTGGTTGGCGAATCCGGCTGCGGCAAATCCACGCTCGCGCGGGCCGTGCTGCGCCTCGCGGACCATGACGCGGGGCGCATCGTCTTTGATGGCACGGACATCGCGCCCGTCAACCGCCGGCGGATGCGCCCGTGGCGCGGCGCCATGCAACTGGTGTTCCAGGACCCGTACAGCTCGCTCAACCCGCGCAAGACCGTCGCCGAGGTGCTGGAAGGCGCGCTGCGGATACACGGCGTGCGCGACCGGCAGGAACGGCGCGCACGCGCGGCGGCGATGATAGACCGCGTGGGCTTGCCCGCCGCGGCGCTGCACCGCTATCCGCACGAGTTTTCCGGCGGCCAGCGCCAGCGCATCGGCATCGCCCGCGCACTGATCGTCAGGCCGCGCCTGCTCGTCTGCGATGAACCGGTGTCGGCGCTCGACGTTTCGGTGCAGGCGCAAGTGCTGAACCTGCTCGCCGACCTGCAGGCGGAGTACGGGCTGTCATGCCTGTTCATTTCGCATGACCTTGGCGTCGTGCGCTATATCGCCGACCGCATCCTGGTCATGCGCGAAGGCCGGCTGGTCGAGAGCGGCGACCGTGACGAAATCTGGAACCGGCCCGCGCATCCATACACGCGGCAACTCCTGGCTGCCGTGCCACGGGCACTGCCTGCGCAGGGCCGTGCGCCACTTTCGCAGCATGCAGAAACGCATGCGTCCGGCGTATTTGGATAGCCGGTCTTATTGGTTTGGTTTTCTCCTCATCCACGCAGGCGCTGTCGAAGCGTCTGCGACGGGAGAACTCCAAAGTGGGCGCGATAGAGCGCGGCGAACCGGCCAAAGTCCCAGACACCAAATCGTCCGCAGATCGCGGATACCGTATCGCCCGGCATCGCATTGCATAGGGCTGCGCGAATCGCATGCATGCGGTAGAGCGCCAGGTAGCGATGCGGTCCCATGCCCAGGTATCGATGAAACACGTTGCGAACCGTGCGTTCGGATGCATCGGCAGCCGCGCAGAGGTCTTCCACAAGGACCGTGGTTTCCCCCACGCACTTGAGGTAGCCCAGCGCCCTGCTCAGGATCTGCCGATGACGGGGCTTGAGCCGGAGATGGGTCGCGCCATCGTCGACCGTCAGCACGGCGCGAAACACGAGGTTGACCAGCTCGGCGCGAGCCGTGAGCGTGGCGGCCGGATGGCGCAATTGGTCGGGGTCGTCGCGCTCGACGCGCAAGACGCGCCAAATCGTTGCCAGCAGTTGCGGCACGCCGTTTCGACCGGTGCACACCAGATTGCTGGAGAGCAGCGTGGCGTTGAACTCGTCGACGTGCGTGTGGACCCAGTGCAGGACCAATGGCGCCGATATTGCCACCGTCAGCCAGCTTGCCGCCCGCTCCGCAACGATGTGGAACATCTGGTCGGGCGCCATCCAGCCGACCGTGCGCGCGTCGAAGGCACGGCCATCGACGATGGTGCATTGCTGTGCACTCAACGGCACGAAGATATTGAAGTAGTCGGGCATGCCGACACCCGAATAGGCCGTGGAGGCGCCCTCCCGGCCCATCATGATCGCCACGCCATCGAGGTCGATCACCTTGAGCTGCCAGTCGCGCTGCGGCCGGGACCGCAAGACATACCTTCCCTGGACGCCGTAAAGCGCCGCCTCGAATTCGTCGAACTCCGGGCAGACCAGCTTCGTCATGGATCGCTCCTCGGGCGGCCGTTCACAGCGGGTTGCCATGCAAGTCCAGGCGACATTTGCCGATTTTACGTAGCCGGAGACCAGGGTTTCAAGAAATGATTAGCGGCAAATGGAAGCGAAGGGGAGGCCATGACGGAATCAAGCCAACCAGGGACGTATCCCGCGGCTTCCACAGGATTGCTGCTTGTGGATCCCTACAACGATTTCCTCAGTGAGGGCGGCAAGCTCAACGGCCGGGCAAAGCCGGTCGCCGACCAGGTCGGTACCCTGGCCAACCTGAAAAGGACGCTAGCCGGCGTACGCGCAGCGGGCCTTCAGGTGTTCTACGTGCCACATCATCGCGCGAGGCCTGGTGACTTCTCAACGTGGAGGCATCCCAGCCCGTACCAGTTGGGCGCCAGCCGTGCGCAGGTTTTTGCCGAGGGCAGCTGGGGAGGCCAGTGGCATCCGGATTTCGAGCCGCTTCCCGGAGACATCATCGTTCACGAACATTGGGGCGGCAGCGGCTTTGCCAACACCGACCTTGACCTGCAACTTAAGCAGCACGGTATCCAGAAGGTCATTCTGGTCGGGATGCTGGCCAATACCTGCATCGAGACGACGGGACGCTTTGCGGCGGAACTCGGCTATCACGTGACGCTGGTGCGCGATGCCACCGCAGCGTTCTCGGCGGAGGCCATGCATGCCGCGCATGAGATCAACGGACCAACGTTCGCCCACGCCATCCTCACGACCGCGGAGTTGTGTTCGGCGCTGGGCGACGCGGGCGGTGGGCAACGGTAAGCAATCCTGAAATCGCGGCTTGCAGACGCCGCCACCAACGCGACCGCCCCGGCGAGCAGGGGCAACCAACCAGGAGGGAATACCATGCAAACCGTCAGGACGAAGGATGGTGTCGACATTTTTTACAAGGACTGGGGCAGTGGCCAGCCCATCGTCTTTTCCCACGGATGGCCGCTGAGCGCGGACGACTGGGACGCGCAGATGATGTTTTTCCTGAACCATGGATTCCGTGTCATTGCGCATGACCGGCGTGGCCACGGCCGGTCCACGCAGATCGCCAGCGGCCACGACATGGATCACTATGCCGACGATCTGGCAGTGCTGACTGCCCATCTGGAGCTGAAAAACGCCATCCACATTGGCCATTCCACCGGCGGCGGTGAAGTCGTGCGCTATCTGGCGCGACACGGCGAGAGCCGCGTGGCGAAGGCAGTCCTGATCGCCGCTGTGCCGCCGTTGATGGTGAAGACGCAGGCCAATCCGGGCGGATTGCCAAAGGAAGTCTTCGACGGGTTCCAGGCGCAGGTTGCAAACAACCGGGCACAGTTCTACCGCGATATCCCTGCTGGTCCCTTCTATGGCTTCAACCGGCCCGGCATCAAGGCAGACGAAGGGGTGGTTGGAAACTGGTGGCGCCAGGGCATGCAGGGTAGCGCCAAGGCGCACTACGACGGCATCGTCGCCTTTTCACAGACCGATTTCACGGAGGACCTGAAGAAGATCACCGTGCCGACGCTGGTAATGCATGGCGACGACGACCAGATTGTGCCCTATGCCGATTCCGCACCCCTTTCGGCAAAGCTGTTGCGCAATGGCATCCTGAAGACCTACAAGGGGTTCCCACATGGCATGCCTACCACGCATGCCGAGACGATTAACGCGGACCTGCTGGCTTTCGTTCGCTCCTGATCATTCCCCGCTCGCGCAGACGTGCTGCCGATACGGATCCTCCACGGCGTTTAAGCAGGCGAACCCGGAGTGCCATCATGCTCAACCTCAGTCCGTTCGGCGTCTTCCACACCGCGATTGCCCTGGTGGCAGTGGCGTGTGGTCTGGTGGCGTTGTTCAAGCACGGCGAGATCGGGATGCGGACGCGATCCGGCCGGCTCTATATATGGCTGACGGCAGCGACGGCATTCACCGGGCTCTTTATTTTCCGCCATGGCGGATTCGGGCCGCCCCATGCACTGGCAATCCTGACGTTGGCAGTGCTCGCCATTGCCGGTGCCTGCGAGCGACATAGGGAAGCGGGTGTAGCACGCTACCTGGCCGTACTGGGCTACTCGCTTACGCTGTTCTTCCATCTGATCCCAGGATTGACGGAGACCGGCACGCGCATCCCGATCGGCAATCCGGCCTTCAGCGGTCCGGAAGATCCGACACTGAAGGCGCTGGTTGGCATCGGCTTCCTCGTCTACCTGAGTGGCGCGACGGTCCAGGCGATGCGTATCCGCCGCTCCCAACGACTGACGGTCACCCCCTGAATCCCTTGCCGGCACGCCGTCCTGCACCCGCTCAGGCCACTCCCAATGATCCGGTGGTGAGATAGCCACCAACTTTCCAGGAGATGCACCGCCGGGCAGAGCTGGTTTCCTTTGATCGGGAAGATGCGACAAGCACAATTCATCTTCTTCTCCGAAACGGGGCACGCACAGCACCAACACCCCGAACTTATTTCCGACTACATCCACGATTTTCTCGCCAGGACCTTTCGCGACGGCGACAGATGAACGCTGCGCCGGGCGACCTTCTTCCGCAACGGTCGTCGACCATGGCTGACCAGAGGTCAACTGTCTGTGTCAGGTCGGCCGTAGCGGCCGATCGGACGAAGCCGCTCGCGCGGCGGAAGTGCAACACCTTGCCGTCCGTTGAGGTGCAATCGCCGACAGCCGCCTACCCGACGCATGGACCCCTGCGTCCACTCCAGTCCAGCAAATTCCGGTTATCCAGTCCAGCCAAAGCGCGCGTAGTCCGGCTAATTCCGTTGCCTGCACCCGCCGATGTGGGCAATCGATACGAATTCCTTTCCAACCTGATAGACTGTATGGATGTACAGTGGTCCGGGTGACTCCCGCCATTCCCTTAACATCCTGATCCGAAAGAGAAATCGTGTCGAGCAAGCAGCTAATCCGCATTCGCGGCGCCCGCCAGCACAACCTCAAGGATGTCGATCTCGACCTGCGTCCTGGCGAGATGACCGTGGTGACGGGGCCGTCGGGCTCCGGCAAGTCCAGCCTGGTGTTCGACACGCTCTATGCCGAAGGCCAGCGCCGCTACGTCGAGACCTTCAGCGCCTACGCCCGCCAGTTCCTGGACCGGATGGACCGGCCCCAGGTCGAACGCGTCGACGGCGTGCCGCCGGCCATCGCCATCGACCAGACCAACCCGGTGCGCAGCTCGCGGTCTACGGTCGGCACGATGACCGAGCTGAACGACCACCTGAAGCTGCTGTACGCGCGCGCGGCCGAGCTGTTCGACAAGCAGACCGCGCAGCCGGTGCGCCATGACTCGCCAGAAACCATCTATGCCGATCTGGTCGCGCGCACGGCCGCGGGCCAGCCGCACCACGACGCACGGCTGGTGGTGACCTTCCCGGTGGAACTGCCGGAATCGGCCACCGACGAGGAAGTCCAGCAGTGGCTGTCGGTCAGCGGCTATACCCGGGTGCAGGCGCAGCGCGTGGTGCCGTCGCCCACCGGCGCGCGCAAGCTGCTCGACGTGGTCGCGGACCGCTTCCGCATCGGCAATGCCGAGAAAGTGCGCGTGGTCGAGGCCATCGAGGCCTCGCTCCGGCGGGGCGGCGGGCGCGTCAACATCTACGTGCTGGCCGACGGCGACGACGGCCCGGTGTGGCGCTATTCCACCGGCCTGCACAGCCCCGACAGCGACCTGCGCTATGCCGACCCGCAGCCCGCGCTGTTTTCCTTCAACTCGGCCTACGGCGCCTGCGAAACCTGCCGCGGCTTCGGCCGCGTGATCGGGGTCGACCTGGGCCTGGTGATTCCCGATGCGCGCAAGACGCTGCGTGGCGGCGCGATCAAGCCGATGCAGACGCCGGCCTGGAAGGAATGCCAGGACGACCTGATGCGCTATGCCGGCAAGGCAGGCATCCCGCGCGACACGCCCTGGGCGGAGCTGACCGAGGCCGAGCGCGATTGGGTCGTCCACGGCTCGCCGGACTGGAACGGGCAGTGGAACAAGCAGTGGTACGGCGTGATGCGGTTCTTCAACTACCTCGAGTCGAAGGCCTACAAGATGCACATCCGCGTGCTGCTGTCGAAGTACCGCAGCTACACGCCGTGCGAGACCTGCGGCGGCGCGCGCCTGAAGACCGAGTCGCTGCTGTGGCGCCTGGGCTCGAAGGACAATGCCGACGCCGTGCTGGCGCCGCAGCGCCGCTTCCTGCCGCGCGGCGTGGACTGGGACCGCACCCGGCTCGAGGCGCTGCCGGGCCTGACCGTGCATGACCTGATGCTGCTGCCGATCGAGCGGATCCGCCGCTTCTTCGACGAGCTGTCGCTGCCCAGCGCGATGCTGGACGATGCGCTCAAGTTGCTGCTGGCCGAGGTGCGCACGCGCCTGAAGTACCTGTGCGACGTGGGCCTGGGCTACCTGACGCTGGACCGCCAGAGCCGCACGCTGTCCGGCGGCGAGGTGCAGCGCATCAACCTGACCACGGCGCTGGGCACGTCGCTGGTCAACACGCTGTTCGTGCTGGACGAACCCAGCATCGGCCTGCACCCGCGCGACCTGAACCGCATCGTCGAGGCCATGCACCGGCTGCGCGACGCGGGCAATACGCTGGTGGTGGTCGAGCATGATCCGTCGGTGATGCTGGCCGCCGACCGCCTGATCGACATGGGCCCCGGCCCTGGCGAGCGCGGCGGCAACATCATCTTCGACGGCACCCCGGCGGATATCCGCCAGGCCGGCACGCTGACCGGCGATTACCTGGGCGGGCGCCGGCGCGTGGCCGATGCCTCGCACTGGCAGCGCCGGCCGGTCGACGGCAAGCTGCCGCGCATCGTGCTGGAGGGCGCGACCGAGCACAACCTGCAGGATGTCACGGTGGAAATCCCGCTGCAGCGGCTGGTATGCGTGACCGGCGTGTCCGGCTCGGGCAAGTCCACGCTGCTGCAGGATGTGCTGTATCCCGCCATGGCGCGGCACTTCGGCAAGGCCACCGAGTCGCCGGGCGCGTTCCGCCAGCTGACCGGCGCCGACCTGGTCGACGACGTGGTCTTCGTCGACCAGTCGCCGATCGGCAAGACCGCACGCTCCAACCCGGCCAGCTATGTCGGCGCTTTCGACGAGATCCGCAAGCTCTTCGCCAGGGCGCCGCTGGCCCTGCAGCGCAGCTATACCGCGGGTACCTTCAGCTTCAACTCCGGCGACGGGCGCTGCCCGACCTGCGGCGGCTCCGGCTTCGAGCACGTCGAGATGCAGTTCCTCAGCGACGTCTACCTGCGCTGCCCGGACTGCGACGGCACCCGCTACCGTGCCGAAGTGCTCGAAGTAAAGATCGAGCGCGCCGCGCCCGGCCAGCCGCCACGCCTGCTCAGCATCGCGGATGTGCTGGAACTGACCGTCAGCGAGGCCGCGGCCTGCTTTGCCGGCGACGCGGCGGTGCTGCGCGTGCTGCAGCCCATCGTCGATGTCGGGCTGGAATACATGAAGCTGGGCCAGCCGGTGCCGACGCTGTCGGGCGGCGAGGCGCAGCGTCTGAAGCTGGCCGGCTTCCTTGCGGAAGCCGCGCAGTCGACGCCGTCGCGCACGCGGGCCAGCAACCTGCCGCGCCGGCTGTTCATGTTCGACGAGCCCACCACGGGCCTGCATTTCGACGACATTGCCAAGCTGATGCAGGCCTTCGGCAAGCTGCTCGACGGCGGTCATTCGCTGATCGTGATCGAGCACAACCTGGACGTGATCCGTGCCGCGGACTGGCTGATCGACCTCGGCCCCGAGGGGGGCGACGCGGGCGGGCGCGTGGTCTGCACCGGCACGCCCGAAGACGTGAAGCGCTGCGCCGGGTCGCATACCGGCCAGGCGCTGATCCACTATGACGCGGCCCTCGGTGAAGCCGGCACGCTGGCGGCCGAACGCGCCGAGGCGGAAGGCGTGCCGCTGCAGGCCGCGCTGCAGGCGCGGCGCGCGCGCCGCGAGGTGGAGGGCGAGGACGTGGTGCGCATCGTCAATGCGCACGAGCACAACCTGAAGGCGCTGAACGTCGACATCCCGCACGGCAAGTTCAACGTGGTCACCGGCGTGTCGGGTTCCGGCAAGTCGACGCTGGCGTTCGACATCCTGTTCCACGAGGGCCAGCGCCGCTACCTGGAATCGCTCAACGCCTATGCCCGTTCGATCGTGCAGCCCGCGGGCCGGCCCGAAGTGGATGCGGTCTACGGCATCCCGCCGACGGTGGCGATCGAGCAGCGGCTGTCGCGCGGCGGCCGCAAGAGCACGGTGGCGACCACCTCCGAGGTCTGGCACTTCCTGCGCCTGCTGTACGTCAAGCTGGGCATCCAGCACTGCGTGCACGACGGCGCGCCGGTAACCTCGCAGAGCCCGGAATCGATCGCCGCACAACTGCTGCGCGACCATCGCGGCCAGCACGTGGGGCTGCTGGCGCCGCTGGTGGTGAACCGCAAGGGGGTCTACACGGACCTGGCCAAATGGGCCAAGGCGCGCGGCAACACGCACCTGCGCGTCGACGGCGAATTCCTGCCGGTGGACCCGTGGCCGCGGCTGGACCGCTTCCGCGAGCACACCATCGAGCTGCCCGTCGGCGACCTGGTGGTGTCCGCCGACAACGAGGCCGGGCTGCGCGCGCTGCTGGCGCAGGCGCTGGAGGCCGGCAAGGGCGTGATGCACCTGCTGGCGCCGCTGGACGGACTGGACCATGCCATGCACAACGGCGGTACCGCGCATGTCGGCGAGGTCAAGGTGTTCTCGACCAAGCGTGCCTGCCCGCAATGCGGCACCAGCTATCCGGAACTGGACCCGCGCATGTTCTCGTACAACAGCAAGCACGGCTGGTGCGGCACCTGCGTCGGCACCGGGCTGGCGCTGACGCGCGAGCAGCGCGCGGCCTTCGACGACACCGTGCTGGCAGACGACAACCGCGGCCGCGAGCAGAGCCTGCCGTCGGAAGAGCAGGAACCCGAAGGCGTGGTCGACACGCCGTGCCCGGACTGCCACGGCACCCGCCTGAACCCGGTGGCGCGCGCGGTGACCTTCGACGACAACGCGATTGTCGAGGTGGCGCAGTGGACCGTGTCGGAGACCCGCCGCTGGGTCGACGGGCTGCGCCTGTCCGGACGCGATGCCGAGATCGCGCGCGACGTGGTCAGCGAGATCGGCAGCCGCCTGCAGTTCCTGGAAGAAGTGGGGCTGGGCTACCTGAGCCTGGACCGTGCCGCGCCCAGCCTGTCCGGCGGCGAGGCGCAGCGCATCCGCCTGGCGGCGCAACTCGGCAGCAACCTGCAGGGCGTGTGCTACGTGCTGGACGAGCCGACCATCGGCCTGCATCCGCGCGACAACCAGATCCTGCTGGACGCGCTGCGCAAGCTGGGCGACAAGGGCAACACGCTGGTGGTGGTGGAGCATGACGAAGACACCATCCGTCGCGCCGACCATATCATCGACATCGGCCCGGGCGCGGGCAAGCGCGGCGGCACGCTGGTGGCGCAGGGCGGCGTGGCCGAGCTGGCCGCGGCAACGGCGTCCACCACCGGCCAGTTCCTGGCCAACCCGATCGTCCATCCGCTGCAGCCGCGGCGCACGGTCAGGCCCGGCGCAGCAGGCAAGCCCGCGGATCCGCCGCAATGGCTGACGGTGCACGGCGCGTCGCTGCACAACCTGCGCAATGTGACCGCGCGCCTGCCGCTGTCGCGGCTGGTGGCGATCACGGGCGTGTCCGGCTCGGGCAAGTCGACGCTGGCGCGCGATGTGCTGATGACCAACCTGCTCGATGCGGTGGGCCGCTCGGTGCTGTCGTCGCCGGCGACGCGGCGCGCGCGCAACGCGGCCAAGGATGAGAACGGCGCGGGCAAGGGCAGTGCCAGGAAGCCGCTCGACGTCCAGCACAACTGGCACGGCTGCGAAGCGATTACCGGCTGGGAAACCATCGACCGCGTGCTGGAAGTGGACCAGACTCCGATCGGCAAGACCCCGCGCTCCTGCCCGGCGACCTATATCGGCGTGTGGGACACCATCCGCCGGCTGTTCGCCGATACGCTGGAAGCGCGCGCACGCGGCTACACCGCCTCGCGCTTCTCGTTCAACACCGGCGACGGGCGCTGCCCGGCGTGCGAAGGGCAGGGCGTGCGCACCATCGGCATGAGCTTCCTGCCGGACGTGAAGGTGCCGTGCGATGTCTGCCACGGCCAGCGCTTCAACCCCGAGACCCTGGCCGTGACCTGGCGCGGCAAGAATATCGGCGAAGTGCTGACCATGGAGATCGACGAGGCGGTGGAGTTCTTCTCGGCCATGTCGAACATCGCCCATCCGCTGCAGCTGATGAAGGATGTGGGCCTGGGCTACCTGACGCTGGGCCAGCCGTCGCCGACGCTGTCAGGCGGCGAGGCCCAGCGCATCAAGCTGGTGACCGAACTGAGCAAGGTGCGCGACGACATCACGCGGCGCGGGCAGAAGCCACCGCACACGCTGTATGTGCTCGACGAACCCACCGTGGGCCTGCACATGGCCGACGTGGCGCGCCTGATCCGCGTGCTGCACCGGCTCGCCGACGGCGGCCACAGCGTGGTGGTGATCGAGCACGATCTCGACGTGATTGCAGAGGCCGACTGGATCATCGATCTCGGCCCCGAGGGCGGCGCGGGCGGCGGCACCATCGTCGGCGCGGCCGATCCCGAAGCGCTGTCGCGCAACCGCGCCAGCCATACGGGTGCGGCACTGGTGCCGGTGCTGGCGCGGGGCAACGCCGCCGCAGGCAAGGTGGGCATCGCCTGAGGCCGCGGGGCCAGGCGCGCGGCGAAGCGAAAGGCGGTACGGGCACGCCTTTCGCTTGCCCATGGTTACTGGCGCGCACATCGCGCCCTAACGGAGGTAACCATGAAGCATTTCCGCACCAGCCGACTCCTTGCCGCCCTCGCCGTGGCGGCGGCCGCCATCCCCGCCATGGCACAGACGCCGGGCACGCCGCGCGGCTCCTACGACCCATATTCGCAGGGCGCGCGCAGCACCGACAAGTTCGACCCATATACGCAGGGGGCCAACGCGCCGACGCGTACTGACCTGGCCCCGACGGCACCTGCGGCCACCGCGCCGGAGGCGCAGCCGTCGACCATGCCGGCGCAGCCTGGCATGCCTGGCACCACCATGCAACGCACGCCGGACCCGTATATGGAAGGGGCTCGCTGGGAAAGCCCTGACCTGGGCCGCCGCATCGGCAGGCCTAACCAGTTCCTCGACGGGGCCTGAGGATCGCGCCTTGCAACCGCTCACCGAGACCGGCCATGCGAATGCAACCGGACTTACCGTCCCTTGTAAATCCTGCCCACGCGCGTGAGCCCGGCGATACCCCGGCGCAGGCCGGGGCCCCGGCGGCGTTGCATTGTCCGCCGACGCGCGCAGCCGGCCTGGCCCAGATGACGGTGGTCAGCTACAACATCCACCGCGCCGTCGGCACCGATCGCCGCTATCGCCCCGATCGGATCGCAGCCGTGCTGGCGGAACTCGACGCCGATATCGTTGCGCTGCAGGAGGTGGAATCGGGCAGCAGCAACGACCATACGCTGGAATACCTGGCCGGACACACAGGCATGCACGTGGTGTCGGGCTTTACGCGGGTGCGCGGCAGCGCGGACTACGGCAATGCGCTGCTGACGCGCTTCGCCCCCGAGGCAGTGAACCAGATCGACCTGACCGTCAAGGGCTGCGAGCCGCGCGGTGCCATCGACGCCACCGTCGCCTGCACCGCCTCCGGCTGCGCCAATCCGCTGCGCGTGATCGCGACCCATCTGGGCCTGCGCCCGGGCGAGCGTCGCCACCAGGTGCAGCAGTTGCTGAACTACGTCGCCGCGGCGCCGCCGTTGCCGACCATCCTGCTGGGCGACGTCAACGAGTGGTTCTTGTGGGGCCGGCCGCTGCGCTGGCTGCACGCGTATTTCGAACACACTCCGCACACGGCGACCTTTCCATCGCGGCTGCCGGTGTTTGCGCTGGATCGCATCTGGGTGTCGCCGCGCGCGCACCTGGTGTCGGTGGCCAGCCACCGCTCGCCGCTGGCGCGCGTGGCATCGGACCACCTGCCGCTGGTGGCCTGTTTCGAGGTGCCGGAAGGCGGATGGAATGCGCGGCGTACCACTGCGCACGCGAAGGAGGATTTCAATGAAACACCGTGACGATGAATACCTGCGCAGGCGCCCCGATCACCAGTACGGCAGCAACGACCAGGGTTATAGCGGCATTCCCGCGCAGGCGCGCAACCGCCGGCAGCGTAACCTGACCGCGGGCCGCTATGGCAATACCGCCGAGCGGCTGCCGCGCGACGACACCCGCCCGTTCGAGGCCGAAGAGGAAGGCTGGCATGGCCGGGAGCCTGAATCATGGCGCCGGGGGCGCCCCGCCGAACCCTTGAGCGAACCCTGGGACGAGGCGCGCTATGAAGACGAATGGTCGCGCCGTCGCGTACCGTATGGCGCGCAGCGCTGGGAAGGCCGGCGCGACTGGTATGGCGGGCCAGCCGGCGCGCCTTACGGCACCGATGACTGGGACGTGCCGGCGTACCGCGGCGACCGCCGCGGCGGCCCGAAGAACTACCGCCGCGGGGACGACCGCATCCATGATGAAGTCTGCGACCGGCTCGCGCATGCGCAGGAGCTGGATGTCAGCGAAGTCACGGTGCGGGTGCAGGACGGCCTGGTGACGCTGGAGGGCCACGTCGGCGATCGCCGCAGCAAGTACGACATCGAAGAGATTGCCGAGCGCGTATTCGGCGTGCAGGACGTGATCAACCACATCCGCGTGCGGCCCTACGGCATCCTGGCGTCCGAATGACCAGGGCGGCTCCGCAGCATCCGGAGCCGCCCTCTTAATCCACCCGCTAATCCACCCGCTAATCCACCCGCGGCGGGCGCGGCGGGTTCTCTTCGCGCTCGTCGGTGCGGTCGGCCTTGTCGACGGGCATGTCGGCCGGCAGTGCCTCGGCCGCGCGCACCACTTCATCGGCGATCTCTTCCTCGGGCGTTTCCTCTTCGTCGGGGCTGTGCGCGTCTTCATCGCGCTGCGCGAGCTCGTTCTCGATATCGTCGGTTTCCTGCGCGAGGTCCGGGTCCAGCGTGCTGGGGATATTGCCGGCTTCGGCGCGCGCCGCACCAGTGGCCGTGTTCTGGCGCGAACGGCCGCGGCCCGAGGCGGCTTGCGCGCCTTCGCGCCGGGCACTCGTTAGCGGACTGCCCACGCGGTCGGTGCGGGTGCCGGCATGCCGCGTGGGGCCGGTACGTACGGTCTTGCTCATCATGCCTCCTGTTGGGGCGGGTGCAAGGGGTGGCCGCCGGGTTCAGTAGTTCTCGACCGGCGGCTCGCTTTCTTCGGGCTTGCCGCCGGGGCGTTTCACCGAGGGCGGCTCGCCGTTCTCGTCGGGAATGTCGTGCTCGCGCTCGACATCGTGGCGCCGGTCGCGCCCCGGCTTGCCGCGCTCGTGCTCGGTGTCCGGGCCGCCCTTGTGCGGGTCGCGGGGCTCGCTGCGGCGGCGGGTGGTGTCGTGGTCGGGCTGGCGATGGGTGCTCATCACGTCTCCATCAAGGTTGGCATGGCGCTGCCGGACAGGCGACAAGTCGTCAATCGGTGCCGGCGCGCAGTTCATCCGAAACCGCGCTGACGCCGCGCACCGAACGCGCCAGCTCCATGGCCATCGTACGCTGTTTGTCGTCGCGCACGGTGCCTTCGAGCTTGACCACGCCGTCGGTGGTCGATACCCGGATCTTGCTCGGATCGAGCGTGCGTGCATTGGCCAGGCGTGCCTGGACCTCGGCCGTGATGGCGCGGTCGCTGGTGGCAGCGGTGTCGCGTGGCGCCGCGGTGCGGCCGGTGGATGACGGCGCCGCGGGTGCATCGGTCGGTGCTGCGATGCCCGGCGCGGAGGCCGCCATGGCCAGCACGGCAAGCGGCAACGCCAGCGCGGCGATGCGAATGCGGTAGCGTGCGGTCATAGAGCCCTCCTGTACATGCTGGCGGGCCTGCGGTTCAGCCCGCACCTGCACTTTGCCTGCAAGCTCCGTTCCCGCATGGTCCCGGGCGCAGGCACCGCCACCACCCGGCCGATGCTGCGCCACGGCGCGGACTGTGCGCCATGCGGCGCCGCCGCCGGCGCGGCGCGGTGCCGCATGCGCCGTAGTTTTTACAGGCGCTGCAGAAACTGCATGGCGCGCGTGGCCGACGCGCCGCAGTGCGCTGGCGGCGCTGCGATCGGCGGCCCGCGGCGCCTGGCGTGCCGCTTGCGTTCCGTCCTGTGCTGGCGTGCGGTCCTGTCTATAGTGAAGGAAATGCTGGCAACAACTGGCGTGCGGCAAGTGCCGGCGAGCACCCGCAACGCCGGCCTTCCCGCCGCGGCGCAGCTTGCGGCCGTGTGCTGCCGGGCCAGACAGCGCGGGGGAGCGTATAGCCGTTGCGAGGAAGCCATGAACCTAGCCAGCATTCTGTCCACCGTGGTCCTGGCCTCGTCGGTGTCGGTGTCGTCGGCACCGGTCGAGCGCCAGCTGCTTGCGATCACGCCTTCGGACTTCGCCCAGCGTTTCAACACCGTCGCGCAGGACACCGGTTCCGGCCTGGCCCTGCCCAGCTTCAAGGTCAAGCCCGGATGGCACCGGGCCGCGCCCAGCTCGGGGGTGTCGGTGCTGGTGCGCGCCAGCCGCGCCGGCTACGCCATCGATGAAGTGGTGGTGGTGTGCCGCGAGGTCGAGCGCTGCTTCCTGACCATCTGCACCGCCGCGCTTGCCATCGACGACAGCGTCAACCCGATGCTGCTGCAGCGCTTTATCGTGGCGCGCATTGCCACCGAGCTCGGCGAGGTCGGCCTGGTGATGTCGGGGCTCGCGTACATCGTGGTAACGCCCAAGGAAGACGACTACGTGGCCGTGGTGATCCGGCCCTACCTGCCGCAGGAACGCAGCGCCTCGCCCACCCAGGCCTCGCGCGGGCCGTTCGCGCCGGTCGTATGGCAGTCGACGGCGCCGCCGCACTCCTGAGCCCGACGCATCAGGGCTCGCGCAGCAGCAGCGCGACCGGCAGGCCGCCCAGCACTTCGCGCAGCCGCAGGCGGCCCATGGGCGCGTCGATGACATGGCCGGTCAGGGCATCGGTCCAGCGGCTCGGTTGCGGCGCGCCGACGTTGAGGGTGGTATCGCCCCAGGCCGCTTGCGGAATGCGCGGCAGGGCGGGGTCGACGCGCGCGGCGGCAAGCCGGGTGACCACAGTGATGGCCTGGCGCCCGTCGGCGCTGCGCGCAAACGCCAGCACCTGCGGCACCAGCGCCCCCTGCGCGGCCAGCATGCTGTATTGACCATCGGCGAACAGCGCCGCATGCGTGCGGCGCGCCGCCAGCACCTGGCGCACCAGTTGCTGCTTGATGCGGCCGTCGCGCCAGTGCGCCAGCCAGTGGGCCCAGCCCGCGCTGCAACCCAGCCGTGCCTGCAGCCGGGCGTAGTCGGGCGGGCGCCGGTTGTCGGGATCGACCAGGCTCAGGTCCCAGCCTTCGCAGCCCTGGTAGCGGTCGGGAATGCCGGGCGCGGTCAGTTGCACCAGCACCTGCGCCAGGCTGTTCAGAGCCCCGGCCGCGGCAATGCGCTGCGCGAACTGGCCGATCTGCGCCAGCACACTGCCGGCTCCGCCCGCTGGACCGGGTGCGCAGAGGCCGTGCAGGAAGGCCTCGCATGCGGCTTCGTAATCGGTGTCGGGGCAGGTCCAGTTGCCATGGCGCTTGGCTTCGCGGATGGCCTTGCGCTGCCACGCGCCCACGCGCTCCAGCAAGGGCTGCGCGGCACCGGCGTCGTCGGCAAGGTTCAGGTCTGCCATCGGCCAGGCGCCGACCAGGGTCTGGTACAGCATCAGCCGGTCGCCGGGGTCGGGCGCTTGCGGCAAGGTCGCCAGCAGCGGTGCCGACGCGGCCTCCCACGCGGCCACGGCATCGGCCCACGCGCCCGGGACCTCGCTCAGCACTGCCAGGCGCATGCGCGCGTCTTCGCCGCGCTTGTGGTCGTGGGTCGCGGTGGCGAGCATGGCGTAGGGGCAGGCCAGCCGCCGCGCCGCCATGCGGGCGTGGAACTGCGCCGGCGGCATCGCCAGCCGGGCCGGATCGCTGCCGACTTCGTTGCGCGACAGCAGCCGGCCGTAGCGGTAGAACGCGGTGTCCTCGCCGGCCTTGGCCGCCAGCGCCGGCATCAGCTGCTGCAGCCGGCGGCGCAGCGCGCCGGTTTCGCTGTCGGCCGGCGCGGCGGTGCGCAGGCAGCCGCCGATAAAGGCCAGCGCCACCGCTTCGTCGGGCGCCAGGCCGGCGCGCGCGGCGCGCATGGCTTGTTCGAGCATGGCGTCATCGGCAAGCGCCGCGGCCGCGTCGCGTTCGGCCGGATGCGCATCGAAGTAGCTGCGATACACCGGCACCGCCGCCATCAGCGCGGCCAGCGCGCGCCGCAGCGCCGCCCGGGTCAGGTCGCGCGTGCCGGGCTCCTGCTCGGCGCAGTCGCGCAGGCACGCGGCGGCGCCTTCGAACTCCGTCACCAGGTGCCGCTCCAGCACCTGGCGCCGCGCGGCCTCGACATGCTCGGGAAAGCCGCGCGCATCGCCGCTGACCGTCGTCCACATTGCGTCCAGCGAGGCTTCGCCGTCGCCGTCATGCAGCACCGCGGCGACCTCGTCCATGAAGTCATAGCCGGTGGTGCCATGCACCTGCCAGTCCGGCGCCAGGCGCTCGCGCGGTCCCAGGATCTTCTCGACCACCAGCCACGGACGCTCCAGCCGCAGCGTGGGCGGGCGCGCCGCGGCATGGCGGTCCAGTGCGGCGCGCAGCCTGCGGCAATAGCCGGCGGGATCGGCCAGGCCGTCGACGTGGTCGACGCGCACGCCGTCGATCCAGCCTTCGCGCAGCAGTCGCAGCACCAGCGCATGGACCGCATCGAACACCCGCTCGTCTTCCTCGCGCACGCCGACCAGGTCGCTGATCTCGAAGAAGCGGCGCCAGTTCTGCGCGGCGGCCGCGGTGCGCCACCAGGCCAGCCGGTAGTGCTGGCGTTCCAGCAGGGCATGGAGCCGGCTGCGGCCCTCGGCATGCGTGGCGTCGTACCAGGCCGGGCCGTCGCGCTCGGCTTCGGCGTCGACGCTGCCCGGCGCCAGCGGCAGGGTGTGGTCGAAATAGCGCAGATGGGCGGGGGCATCGTCGCTGGCCGGAACCCAGTGCAGTTCGCCGGCCACCACGGTGTCCCAGTACGACTGCCCCAGCATCGGCAGCAGCACCTTGTCGTGCAGCGCCGGGTCGCGCGGGGTCCAGTCGATGTCGAAGCTGGCCGCGCAAGGGCTGCCGCGGCCATGCGCCAGCACGTCGCGCCACCAGCCGTTGTGGGTCGGGTCGGCCGCCATGTGGTTGGGCACGATGTCGACGATCAGGCCGAGGCCCGCGTCGCGGGCGCGCGCGGCCAGCGCTTTCAGGCCGGGCTCGCCGCCCAGCTCGTCGCGCACCGCGGTGAAATCGGTGACGTCATAGCCATGGGTGGAGCCGGGCCGCGCGCCGCATATGGGCGACAGGTAAAGATGGCTGACGCCCAGCGCGGCGTAGTAGCCGACCACGGCGGCGGCATCGGCAAAGGTGAAGCCCGGGTGCAGCTGCAGCCGGGCGGTTGCGCGTGGCAGCGCTTGCGGCGCGCCGTCAGGCATCATCGCGCACGGGCCGCGGCGGGCTCGCACACGGTGGCCACGCACGCGCGCTGCGGCAGCAGCCCGGCCGACAAGGCCGCGGCCGCGCCGGCGCTGCTTTCATGCAGCGCGGTGCTGCGGTCGTGGCACGGCCGCGTGCACGGCACCGCTTCGTTGCCCAGGTTGAGCCACAGGCTCAGTTCGACCCCGTCCATCAGCCGCCAGCGCGCGCACAGCGCCGCCGGCCCCAGCACGTCGACGCCGGCGCTCTGGCAGCCGGCCAGCCGGTGCAGCAGTTCGCGCCGCCGCACGGCGAGCAGTTCGCGGTAGTAGGGCGTCCAGTCGCCGTCATCGTCGAAGCCCGGGCGCGAGGCTTCGAACGTGGCCGGGTCGTTGGGGTCGGGGATGGCCGCCGCGCGGGCGTCGTCGCGAAACGCGGCGGTCGCGGCGAACTCGCGCCGGCGTCCGTCGCGCACGGCCCGGGCCAGCTCGGGCGGATGGCTGGTGAAATACAGAAACGGCTGCGCGCTGCCGGTTTCCTCGCCCATGAACACCAGCGGCACCTGCGGACACAGCAGCTGCAGGGCGATGGCCGCGCGCAGTGCCTCGCGGTCGGCCAGTTGCGCCAGCCGTTCGCCGAGGGCGCGGTTGCCGGTCTGGTCGTGGTTCTGCAGGAAGCAGACGAAGGCCGTGGGCGGCAGGTGCGCGCTGGGCTGGCCGCGCCGCACGCCATCCGCTACCGCGGGCAGCGCGGCGGAGCGGAACGCCGAGCGTTCGCCCTGGTAGGCAAAGCCTTCGCCCAGCACGCGCGCGAGGTGGCGCAGCGCAGGCACGCCGCGCCCGGCGGCGGCGCTGTCGCCATTGCCACCACTGCCGCCATTGCCCGTATCCGGCGCCGCGCTGTAGTCGCGGTAGTAGCCATCGTCCTCGCCGGTCAGCAGCACGTGCAGCGCGTGGTGCGCGTCGTCGTTCCACTGCGCGTCGTAGCCCGCGGCCAGCAGCGCGGCGTCGTTGTCGTCGTTCTCCAGCACCAGGTGGACATGCCGGCGCGGGCCGTCGCCATCGGCCAGCGCGGTGCGCAGTTCGCCTGGCAGTGCCGCCAGCCAGCCTTCGTCCTCGATGGCATGCACGGCGTCCAGGCGCAGGCCGTCGAAGCGGAACTGCTCGAGCCAGTAGCGCGCGTTCTCGGTAAAGAAGCGCCGCACCTGCGGCCGGCGGAAATCGATGGCGGGCCCCCACGGGGTCTGGCGGTCCGCGCGGAAAAAGGCGCTGGCGTAGCGGTGCAGGTAGTTGCCTTCGGGCCCGAAATGGTTGTAGACCACGTCCAGCAGCACCATCATGCCGAGCTGGTGGGCGCGGTCGACCAGTGCCCGCAGTTCGTCCGGCGTGCCGTAGCCGGACTCCGGCGCAAACGGCAGCACGCCGTCATAGCCCCAGTTGCGCGTTCCGGGAAACTCGGCGACCGGCATCAGCTCGACCGCGGTGAAGCCCAGCGCCGCCAGCCGCGGCAGTTGCTGCGCGGCGCCCGCGTAGCCGCCGCACAGGCCGACGTGCATTTCATAGACGATGGCTTCGTGCCAGGGACGGCCGCGCCAGTCCGGGCAGGTCCATGCAAACGCGCTCGCGGCGTCGCCTGCCGGCACGATGCTGGGGCCGTGGACATCGTCGGCCTGCCAGCGCGAGGCCGGGTCGGGCACGGTGGTGCCGTCGTCGAGCCGGAACCAGTAGCGCGCGCCCGCGCAGCCCGGCACGATCGCCTCGAACCAGCCGTTGGGTCCGCATGCCATCGGCACCGGGCCCAGCCCGGCGATCTCCACGCGCACCGCGTGGCCCTGCTCGGCGGCGTCGGGCGCCCACAGCCGGAAGCGTACCCGTCCGTCCGGCAGCCAGGCCGGCCCGAACAGGTAGTCCTGCGTGGGTTCGTCGTGGGTGCAGAAGGGGGATGCCGAAGGCGCGGCAAAGCAGTCGAACGGCGCCAGCGGCGGCACGGCAGAGCGGGTGCCGGGGGCGAGTAGAAAGGGGTCGGCGTTCAAATTCGGCTCCTGCCTTCTGGGGGAATGGGACCCTTGCGCAATGCGAACTCCATGCCAGCAGAAGGGCGCATTCGCGGCGCCACCGGCAAGCCCGCGGCGCAGCGCGGCGCGGGCTTTGTTACCTGTGGCATTGTAGAAACTACCCTGCGCCTTCGCACATGCCATCGGCGCAGGCAACTGTTGCGCGCCTCAGGCCGCGCGCGGCCCGCTCGCGCCCGCTTCCACCTGCCAGGGCGCGCCGCTGGCGCGGTGAAGCAGCCGCACCGGCACCGGCGCGACATGCCAGACGCGCTCGCAGTATTCGCGGATGGCCCGGTCCGACGAGAAGCGCCCCGAGCGCGCGCACGACAGCACCGACATGCGCTGCCAGCGGGCCTGGTCGGCATACGCGGCCGACACCTGCTGCTGGCAATCGATATAGGCGGCGAAATCCGCCATCAGCAGGTAGGGGTCGTGCCCTTGCTGCGGCTCGAACAACGGGCGGAACAGGCCGGGCTCGCCGCGCGAGAAGAAGCCCTGCTGCACCAGGTCGATCACCGCGCGCAGCTGCGGGTTGCTGTGGTAATACGCCGCCGGGTCGTAGCCGCTGTCGCGCAGCGCATAGACCTCGGGCGCGGTCAGGCCGAACGGGAAGAAGTTGTCATGGCCCACCGCTTCGCGCAGTTCGATATTGGCGCCGTCCATGGTGCCGATATTCAGCGCGCCATTCATCGCGAACTTCATGTTGCCGGTGCCCGAGGCTTCCTTGCCGGCCAGCGAGATCTGCTCGGCCAGGTCCGCTGCCGGGTAGATGCGCTGGCCGTAGGTGACGTTGAAGTTGGGCAGGAACACCACCTTGAGCCGGTCGCGCACCTGCGGGTCGCGGTTGACCACGTCGGCCACCGAGGTGATGAAGCGGATCATCAGCTTGGCATAGGCGTAGCCGGGCGCGGCCTTGCCGCCGAACAGGAAGGTGCGCGGCTGGACCTGCGCGCCCGGGTCGGACTTGATGCGGTGGTACAGCGCAATCACATGCAGCACCGCCAGGTGCTGGCGCTTGTATTCGTGGATGCGCTTGACCATCACGTCGAACATTGACGACGGGTCGATCACCACGCCGGTGGTGTCGCGCACCAGTTGCGCCAGGTCGGTCTTGTTGGCCAGCCGCGCGGACTGCCACGAGTCGCGGAAGCCGGCGTCGTCGGCATACGGCTCCAGCGCGCGCAGCTGCTCGAGGTCCGAGATCCAGCCATCGCCGATCGCGTCCGATACCAGCCGCGTCAGGCGCGGGTTGGACAGCGCCAGCCAGCGCCGCGGCGTCACGCCGTTGGTGATGCTGGTGAACTTCTCGGGCCACATCTCGTAGAAGTCCTTGAGCACATCCTCGCGCATCAGGCGCGAGTGCAGCTCGGCCACGCCATTGACGGCATGGCTGCCGACGCACGCCAGGTTGGCCATGCGCACATGCCGCTGGCCATGCTCGTCGATCAGCGACAGCCGCGCCAGCCGCGATTCGTCGCCGTAGAAGCGGATCCGCACCTCGTCCAGGAAGCGCGCGTTGATCTCCAGGATGATCTCGAGGTGGCGCGGCAGCACCCGCCCGAACAGCGGCAGCGGCCACTGCTCCAGCGCCTCGGGCAGCAGCGTGTGGTTGGTGTAGGCGAAGGCGTTCTGGGTGATGTGCCAGGCCTCGTTCCAGGGCAGGTCGTGCTCGTCGACCAGCAGCCGCATCAGTTCGGCAATGCCCACGGCGGGGTGGGTGTCATTGAGCTGCACCGCGAACTTCTCGTGGAAGCGCGTCACCGGGATGCCGTCGACCGCGAGCAGCCGCAGCATGTCCTGCAGCGAGCAGGCAACGAAGAAATACTGCTGCTCGAGCCGCAGTTCCTTGCCCTGCGTGGTTTCGTCGTTGGGATAGAGCACCTTGGTCAGGTTCTCGGAGGTCACCTTCTTGCTGACCGCGCCAAGGTAGTCGCCGCGGTTGAAGGTGTGGAAGTCGAAGGCCTCGGTTGCGTCCGCGCGCCACAGTCGCAGCGTGTTCACGGTGTTGACGCGGTAACCCAGGATCGGCGAATCGAACGGCACGCCGACCACGGTCTTGGCCGGCACCCAGCGCACGCGGTAGTGGCCGCGGTCGTCGGTGTAGTGCTCGGTGTGCCCGCCCAGGCGCACCTGTACCGCCCATTCCGAGCGCTGGATTTCCCACGGGTTGCCGTTGCGCAGCCAGGTATCGGTCTTCTCCACCTGCATGCCGTCCATGATGGTCTGCTGGAAGATGCCGTACTCGTAGCGGATGCCGTAGCCCAGCGCGGGAATCTCCATCGTCGCCAGCGAATCCATGAAGCACGCCGCCAGCCGGCCCAGGCCGCCGTTGCCCAGCCCCGGCTCGACTTCCTGGTCGAGGATGCGGGCGAGGTCGAGGCCGGCCGCCTCCATGGCCTCGCAGACCTCTTCGAAGATGCCCAGGTTGATCAGGTTGTTGCCCAGGTGCGGGCCCATCAGGAATTCGGCGGACAGGTAGGCCACCGTGCGCGAGGGCTGGCCCAGGTAGGCTTCGGCGGTGCTGATCCAGCGCTGCACCAGGCGGTCGCGCACGGTATGCGCGGCGGCCTGGTAAAGGTCGTTCTCGCTGGCGTGGCCGGGCAGCTTGCCCTGGGTATGGAACAGGTGGTCGAGAAAGGCCTGGCGCAGGCTGGCGCCGGACAGGGCGGTGCGGGTGTCATCGGCATGCTCGGGCCGGATGGCTTCGTTCATGGCGGGGCTCCTGCGCGTGGGGGTGGGTCAAGCTTAGCGGATCGAAAGGCGATTGCACGATCGATGCGGACTGCGGTTTCGGACACAGCACACTGGTGGGTGCGGTGGGGCTGGTAGCCCTCATGGCTGCTCCGGCGGATGGCGTGCGCCGGGGCGGATGCCACGCCATGCGTCGGCGCGCGCGCGCAGCGCCGGGGTGCCGAACCACGCACGCACCTCGGTATCGAGCCGGCGCTGCCAGTTGGGATGGCCGCTGGTGGTGCCGGGCAGGTTGGGCTGCTCGGCCAGGCCGAGCAGGTCTTCCACCGGCAGCAGCCGCATCGCGGTGCGCGCCGTGCCCAGCCAGGCCAGCACCGCGTCCAGCGGGGCGTGGTCGGGCGCGGGCACGGTGCCCCTGCATAGCCCGGCATCGCACAAGGCCTGCCAGAGCGCTCTGCGCTCGCGCGCGCGGCCGGCCTGGGCCTGCGCCAGGGTTTCGCCGGGCGCCAGCAGCTGCAGCCGGTCGCGCCACGCCAGGTCCTGGCCGGCCCACCAGCCGGCGACGGTGGGCAGGTCGTGCGTGGTGGTGGTGGCGACGGCATCGGCCGGCCAGTCTTGCGGTGGCAGGAAGGCCGCTGGCTCCGCTTCCTGGCCGGCCGGGTCGCCGGCTGCTTCGGTGGCCTCATCCTGAGCCTGGTCCTGCGCCTGCGCCTGCGCCTCGCGCTGGAACCACAGCACGTCGATGCCCAGCACGCCGCGCGCCGACAGTGCCGCATTCAGCTCAGGCGGCACCGTGCCGAGGTTTTCGCCGATGATGATGGCGCGATGCCGCCACGACTCCAGCGCCACCAGCCGCAGCAAGTCCTGCAGCGGATAGCGCAGGTAGGCGCCGTCGCTGGCGGGCGCGCCGGCCGGCACCAGCCACATGCGCGCCAGGCCCAGCACGTGGTCGATGCGCAGTCCGCCGGCGTGCGACAGGTTGGCGCGCAGCATCTCCAGGAACGCAGCGTAGCCGTGCCGGCGCAGCCCGCGCGGCGAGAACACCGCCACGCCCCAGTCCTGCCCGAGCGGGTTGTACAGGTCCGGCGGCGCGCCGGCATGGAAGCCGGCCAGGGTTTCGGGCTGTCGCGTCCAGGCCTGGCTGCCGCCGGGGTCGGCGCCGACGGCAAGGTCGCGGATGATGCCGATGGCCATGCCGGCGTCCCGCGCCGCGCGCTGCGCCCGCGCCAGGCCATCGTCGGCCAGCCATTGCAGGAAGGCGTGGAAGGCCACCTCGTCTGCGTTAGCCTGCGCGAAGGCGGCCACCGCTGCAGCGGCCGGGGAGCGCAGCGTGACCGGCCAGCAGCGCCAGTCCGGCGCGGCCTGCTGGTTGTTGCCGTTGGCGCTGTCGCCGCGCCGGCAGGCCTGGATCGCCTCATAGCAGGCATGTGCATGCAGCGCGGTGCCGCCGCGCGCGCGGAAGGCTGCATAGCCGTCCAGCGCCGCCCGCGGCAGCAGGGTCTCGCGCCGCTGCCAAAGCCAGCGCAGGATGGCGTAGCGCAGCGGCGCCAGCGCGATCCAGTCGATCTCGCCGCGGGCGTCGAGCGCCTGCAGCGTGTCGCCCGCGCCCAGTCCGGCGATGGCGGCGTCCACCGCGGCCTGGCCGAACACCGTGGCAGGGTCGGCATAGAGCGGGTTCAGGAACAGCCGGCTGGACGGCGCATACGGGCTGTAGCGCTCGGGCAGCGCGGCGAAGGGCGCATGCAGCGGGTTGATGGCGATGGCGTCCGCGCCGGCGCGCGCGGCGCTGGCGCAGCCTTCGGCCAGCGCGGTCAGGTCGCCCATGCCGCAGGGCGCGCCGCGGCGCAGGCTGTAGAGCTGCACCGCCAGGCCCCATGGTGGCGTGCGCGCGCCTTCGCCGTTGCTCTCCTTGGCCCGGCCGGCATGCCGCAGCGCGTCGGCGACGCCGTAGCAGCGCCGCGGCGCCACCGCCAGCGTGGCATGGGCATCGCCGAGGTCCAGCCGGTGGTAGCCGCAGACGTCGATGGCGGGCAATTGCATCAGGGTGGCGCCGGCACCCGCGCCGCGCACTGCGGTGCCGGCGATGATCGCGCCGTCTTCCAGCGTCACCCGGTAGGCCCGGTGCGGCGCGGTATGCGGCCACGGCACCGCGACCGGCTGGCCGCGCTCCGCGGTCAGCAGCGACGGCAGCGCATGCGCGGCGTCGTCGGCGGCCAGCCACGCATGCGAGGCGGCGCACTGGCCGGGGCTGCCGCACGGCAGGCCCAGTCCTTCCAGCACGCGCCGCAAGGCTGCGTCGCCGACCTCGCGCGGCTGGTCCCAGGCATCGGTCCAGTGCGGCTGCAGGCCGGCGCGCAGCGCCAGCGCCTGCAGGGGCGAGGGCGCGCCAGCGCGGCTCATGCGTGGTCCTCCCGCGGCGTGGGGGCCCGCGCGGCCAGCAGCACCAGCGAGTGGGCGGCGACCGCCTGGGACGCGTGCACCTGTGCGCCAGCCAGCTCGGCGTCGCTGGCGTCGGGCCGGCTGCTGTCGAACAGCACGGCCCATGGCAGCGCAGGCTCGGGCAACTGGAAGGTGGCATCGCTGTCGGCGGCGTTGAGCAGCAGCAGGGTCACCTGCACCGCGCGCGCATCGCCGGGCGCCGCTTCCGCGAGCGTACCCAGCATCGGGCGTTCGGGCTGCGGCGGGGTGGCCGCGCGCCGCAGCGCCAGCGTGCGGATTTCCGGATCGGCCCATTCCTCGGGCGTCGGCGGCTTGCCGTCGGTGTCGAACCAGGCGATGTCGGCAATGCCCGGCGCCGGTTCTTCGCGCCCGTGGGCAAAGCGGTCGCCGCTCAGCGCATGGAGCCTGCGCCGCAGTGCCAGCAGCCGGCGCACCATCTGCTGCATCGGCTGCGCGCCGGGTGCCTGGGCCTGCTTCCAGTCCAGCCACGACAGCTCGTTGTCCTGGCAGTAGGCGTTGTTGTTGCCGCCCTGGCTGCGGCCCCATTCGTCGCCGGCGGTCAGCATCGGCGTGCCTTGCGCCAGCAGCAGCGTGGCCATCAGCGCCTGCGCCACGCGGCTGCGGCGCTGCAGGATGTCGGGGTCGTCGGTGGGCCCTTCGACGCTGCCGTCCGGGCTCCAGTTGGCGCTGGCGTTGTCGTCGGTGCCGTCGCGGTTGTCTTCGCCGTTGGCCTCGTTGTGCTTGGCGCTGTAGCTGACCAGGTCGGCCAGGGTGAAGCCATCGTGCGCGGTGATGAAGTTGATGCTGGCCCACGGGCGCCGGCGGCGGCGGTCGAACAGGTCGGCCGAGGCCGCCAGCCGCGCCGCCATCTCGCCGCGGTGCCCGGCGTCGCCGCGCCAGAAGCGGCGGCTGACGTCGCGAAACTTGTCGTTCCACTCGGCAAAGCCGGGCGGATGGTTGCCCAGCTGATAGCCGCCCGGGCCCAGGTCCCAGGGCTCGGAGATGAGCTTGACCCGGCTCAGCACCGGATCCTGCATCAGCGCGTCGAAGAAGCCGGAGCCCGCGTCGAAGCCGTTGCCTTCGCGCCCGAGCGTGCTGCCCAGGTCGAAGCGAAAGCCGTCGACGTGATAGCAATGCACCCAGTAGCGCAGCGAATCCAGCACCATCTGCAGCACGCGCGGGTGCGACAGGTTGAGCGTGTTGCCGCAGCCGGTGTCGTTGATGTAGTGGCGCTCGTCGCCGGGCATCAACCGGTAGTAGCTGGCGTTGTCGAGTCCGCGCCAGGACACCGTCGGCCCCAGCTCGTTGCCTTCGCAGGTGTGGTTGTAGACCACGTCCAGGATCACTTCGATGCCGGCGGCATGCAGGCGCCGCATCGCCACCTTGCATTCCTGCAGTTGCCCGGTGCCGAGGTAGGCCGGCTCGGGGGCGAAGTACGACAGCGTGTTGTAGCCCCAGTAGTTGCGCAGGCCGCGCTCCAGCAGGAAGCGGTCCTGCAGGATGGCATGCACCGGCAGCAGTTCGATGGTGGTCACGCCCAGTTGCACCAGGTGGTCGACAAAGCGCGGGTCGCACAGCGCGGCAAAGGTGCCGCGCAGGTTGGGCAGCAGGTCGTCGCGCAGCATCGACAGGCCGCGCAGGTGGGCCTCGTAGATCACGGTGGCTGGCCAGGGCACGGCCGGCGGCCGGTCGTCGCCCCAGTGGAAGCTCTCGTCCACCACCACCGCCTTGGGCATGGTCGGCGCGCTGTCGCGGCGGTCCGGCGTGAGGTCGCCGCGCGCGCTCTGCAGCCGGTAGCCGAACAGCGCGTCGGACCAGCGCACCGGGCCGCTCAGCTGGCGCGCATACGGGTCCAGCAGCAGCTTGTGCGGGTTGAAGCGGTGCCCGTGGGCGGGATCGTAAGGGCCGTGCGCGCGATAGCCGTACAGCGTGCCCAGCGCCGCGTTGGGCAGGTAGCCATGCCAGATCTCGTCGGTGCATTCCGGCAACGGCAGCCGGGCCAGTTCCTTGCGGCCGTTGTCGGAGAACAGGCACAGGTCGATGCGCCAGGCGTGCGCCGAGAACACCGCGAAATTGACTCCCAGCCCGTCCCAGTGGGCCCCCAGCGGAAACGGCTTGCCGGGCAGCAGCCGGTCGGCGAACTGGCGCGTCATGTCGCGGCGCCTTCGCTGCCGTCACCCTGGTCGAAGCGCAGCACCAGCGTGGCCAGCGGCGGCAGCGTCAGCGCCAGCGAAGCCGGCTGCCCGTGCGAAGGCACGTCGATGGCCATCACGGCGCCGCCGTTGCCGAGGTTGCTGCCGCCATAGATCGCGGCATCGGTATTCAGGCATTCCCGCCACGTGCCGGCACAGGGCACGCCGACACGGTAGCCCTGGCGCGGCACCGGCGTCATGTTGACCACCGCCAGCACCACCTCGCGACTGTCCGCCCCCGCGCGGCGCAGCCATGCGAACACGCTGTTGTGGTTGTCGTCGCCGACCACCCACTGGAAGCCTTCGGGACTGTGGTCAAGCGCGTGCAGCGCGGGCAGTTCGCGATAGAGCCGGTTCAGGTCGCGCACCAGCGTGTGCATGCCGCGGTGCAGGGGCTGGTCCAGCAGCGGCCAGTCGAGTTCGGCGTCGTGGTTCCATTCCTGCCACTGCGCCAGCTCGCCGCCCATGAACAGCAGCTTCTTGCCGGGATGCGCCCACATGAAGCCGTAATAGGCGCGCAGGCCGGCAAAGCGCTGCCACTCGTCGCCCGGCACCTTGCCGATCATCGAGCCTTTGCCGTGCACCACCTCGTCGTGCGACAGCGGCAGCACGAAGGCTTCGGACCAGGCATAGACCAGGCCGAAGGTCATGTTCTGGTGGTGCCAGGCGCGGTGGATCGGCTCATGGGCCAGGTAGTGCAGGGTGTCGTGCATCCAGCCCATATTCCATTTGAAGTCGAAGCCGAGCCCGCCGCTGGCCACGCTGGCGGTCACGCCGGGCCACGCGGTGGACTCTTCGGCGATGGTCAGCGCGCCCGGGCAGCGTTCATGGACCACCGCATTGAGTTCGCGCAGGAAGTCCACCGCTTCGAGGTTCTCGCGGCCGCCGAAACGGTTCGGCACCCACTGGCCGGGCTCGCGGCTGTAGTCCCGGTAAAGCATGGAGGCCACCGCATCGACGCGCAGGCCGTCGGCGTGGAAGTGCTCGAGCCAGTGCAGCGCGCCGGCCAGCAGGAAGCCGCGCACTTCGTTGCGGCCCAGGTTGTAGATCAGCGTGTTCCAGTCCTGGTGGAAGCCTTCGCGCGGGTCCTGGTGCTCGTACAGCGCGGTGCCGTCGAACTGCGCCAGCCCGTGCGGATCGGTGGGGAAGTGCGCCGGCACCCAGTCCAGGATCACGCCGATGCCGGCCTGGTGGCAGCGGTCGATGAAGGCGGCAAAGGCCTGCGGCGGTCCCAGCCGCGCGGTGGGCGCGTACAGCGACAGCGGCTGGTAGCCCCACGAGCCGCCGAACGGGTGCTCGGTGATCGGCAGCAGCTCGATATGGGTGAAGCCCAGTTCCTGCACGTAGGGCACCAGCCGGTCGGCGAGGATGTTCCAGCCGTGCTGCGCGTCGTTGGCCGCGCGCAGCCACGACAGCACGTGGACCTCGTAGACCGACATCGGCGTGCGGTACGGGTCGCGTTCCCGGCGGCGGGCCATCCAGTCGTCATCGTGCCAGGTGAACGGCGGCGCGCCCTGGCCGGGGCCGGTCACGACCGAGGCGGTGGCGGGCGGCGGCTCGGCGGCCAGCGCCAGCGGGTCGGCCTTGTCGGGCAGCTCGGTGCCATGCGGGTCGAGCAGGTCGTACTTGTAGCGGCTGCCTGGCTGCGCCCCCAGCGCGGCGGGGACGAACAGCTCCCAGATGCCGCTGGGATGGCGCAGCCGCATCGGATGCCGCGCCGGGTGCCAGCCGTTGAAGTCGGCGATCACCGAGACCCGCCGCGCATTGGGCGCCCACACCGCGAAGCGCACGCCGTCGATGCCGTCCACGCGCTGGCATTGCGCGCCCAGGCAGGCGCCCAGCTCGAAGTGCCGGCCCTCGGCGATCAGGTGCAGGTCCAGTTCGCCCAGCAGCAGGCCGAAGGCGTAGGGGTCGGCGCTGCACTGCTCGGTGCCGTCGGACCATTGCACGCGCAGGCGGTAAGCCGCGGCGCCGTTGCCGCTGCCGGTGCCGCCCGGCAGCCGGGCGGCGAACACGCCGCCGCCATGCAGCCGCTCCATTTCCGCCAGCGGCGCGCCGCCGGCATCGGCCAGCTGCACCGACGCCGCCCCGGGCAGGCAGGCGCGCACCAGGGTGCCGTCGCCATCCGGATGCGGTCCCAGCACGCCGAACGGATCGGGATGGCGGCCGCCCAGCAGGGCGTCGAGTTCATGGCCGGGCAGCAGTGCCGCCTGCTTGCCGGCGCGCGTGGTGGCGCCGGTGCTGCCGGTGCTGGCGGGGGGGCTCATGGCTGGTCTCCCTGCGGCGCCAGCTTGCGCAGCAGGCGCGCCAGCCCGCTGGCCGGAAGGTCGATCCACGCGACCCGGTTGGCGGCTTCGTATTCGACTTCATACGCCGCGCGTTCCAGCAGGAACAGGTCGAGCAGGGGCTGCAGCTGGTCGGGCGCCACCCATGGCACGGGCGCGGCCTCCATGTGCTGGCGGTAGCAGTTCAGGAAGGCTTCATTGGCGGTGGTGCGGAAGCGTTCCAGCAGCACCGCGCGCCGTTCGGCCAGCTGCGGCGGCAGCTCGCTGTGGGTGCGTTCACGGCGGTCGGTGCCGACCGTGGCCGCGGCATAGTCCAGCGAGCGCAGCAGCCCCGCCACGTCGCGCAGCGGCGAGGTCTTGCGCCGGCGCCAGTCAAGCGGCAGGCCGGGCTCGCCTTCGAAGTCGACCAGGTAGGTGTCGTTCTGTGCGATCAGCACCTGGCCCAGGTGGAAGTCGCCGTGGATGCGGGTCTGCAGGCTGCCGGGCGCCGCGGTGGCGAGCTGTTCGACCAGGCCGGGCAGCGCATCGCGCACCGCCATCAGGGTTTGCACATCGGCCTCGAAGGCCGGGGTTGCGGCCTCTGCGGCGGGCCGCGCCTGAAGGCGGCTCAGGGCGCGCTGCAACGCCTCCATCGCCTGTCCGGCCCAGGCGCGCGCATCGTCGTCGGTGGCGGGCAGCGGCGCGAAGGCGTCGTCGTCGGTGGGGCGCGCCAGCACCGCGTGCAGTTCGGCCAGCCGGCGCCCCAGCGTGCCGGCCAGCGCGGCGTAGCCGTTCATGGCCTCGGCGAACTCGTCCTCGCTGTCCTGCGACGGCAGCGCATCGTCGATGGCGCGGCCCAGGTAATCGAGGGTCCAGTCCCAGCCGTTGCCCTGGTTCAGGATATAGCCCTGCAGCAGCATCATCGTGTGTGGCACGCCGTCCGCCCCGGTGCGCACCACCTCGCCGAGCAGCGCCGCGGCATGCGCATAGCCCTGCGCGGTCAGGTAGCGCGTCATCTCGGCTTCGGGATGGATGCCGCCCGAGAGCCGGCGCACCAGCTTGAGCACGGCGGTGTTGTTGTACGACAGCGAGCTGTTGGACTGCTCGGCCGACATGTACTCGATCGGGTCGCGCTCCAGTTCCAGCGCGGCCAGCCCGGGCTCGGCGCGGAACTGGATCAGGTCGTGCCCGGCGTGCACCTGCAGGCCGTTGCGCAGCGCGCGCACCACCTCGCGCGCGAACGGCTCGACCACGAAGCCGTCGGTGGCCAGCCCGACGCGGCTGCCCTGGCGCACGCGCGCCATCGACAGCCCGTGCGCCAGCTGCGAGACCCCGTCGGCGCTTTCGCGGTCCCACAGGATGCCCACCGGCAGCTGGTAGCGCTCGGTGCGCCCGGGCAGGCTCACCTCGACCTCGCCCAGGTAGATGTCCTCGCCGCCGCTGCCGCGCGCAAACGGCAGTAGGTAGGCCAGCGCGACGCGCTCGATGCGCTCGTGCTTGGCGCCGAACCAGCGGCGCCGGCCGATGTAGTGCGGCAGCACCTCGCTCGCCATCAGCCGGCGCGAGGCCTCGGTCAGCTCGGGCCGGCCCGTGTTCTGCATCACAAGGGTGATCTGGTCTGGCATTTGTTCGGGCGCCTCCACGTGCCACGACGGCGGCTGCGCCTCGTCGCTGAGCACGAACCAGTAGAAGCCATAGGGCGGCAGCGTCAGCAGGTAGGTCAGCGTGCCGATCGCCGGGAACGGCGTCGCGCCCATCATCTCCACCGGCACGCGGCCGTTGAACGCGGACAGGTCGAGCTCCACCGCCTGCGGCGCGCGCGACAGGTTGGCCACGCACAGGATGTGCTCGCCCTCGAACTCGCGCAGGTACGCCAGGATCTTGCGGTTGCCGGGAAACAGGAAGCGCAGCGTGCCGCGGCCGAAGGCGCGGTGCTTGCGCCGCAGCGCCAGCATGCGCCGCATCCAGTTCAGCAGCGAATGCGGATCGCGCGCCTGGGCTTCGACATTGACCGCCTCGTAGCCGTACAGCGGACCCTGCAGCGGCGGCAGCACCAGGCGCTCGGGATCGGCATGCGAGAAGCCGCCGTTGCGGTCGGGCGACCACTGCATCGGCGTGCGCACGCCGTCGCGGTCGCCCAGGTGGATGTTGTCGCCCATGCCGATCTCGTCGCCGTAGTAGATCACCGGCGTGCCCGGCATCGAGAACAGCAGGCTGTTCATCAGCTCGATGCGGCGGCGGTCGCGTTCCATCAGCGGCGCCAGCCGGCGGCGGATGCCCAGGTTGATGCGCGCGCGCCGGTCGGTGGCGTAGACCTCCCACAGGTAGTCGCGCTCGCTGCTGGTCACCATCTCCAGCGTCAGCTCGTCATGGTTGCGCAGGAAGATCGCCCACTGGCAGTTGGGCGGCACCTCCGGCGTCTGGCGCATGATGTCCGTGATCGGGAAGCGGTCCTCGCGCGCGATGGCCATGTACATGCGCGGCATCAGCGGGAAGTGGAACGCCATGTGGCATTCGTCGCCTTCCGGGTCGGGCCCGGTCAGGCCGAAGTACTGCTGCGCGTCCTCCGGCCACATGTTGGCTTCGGCCAGCAGCATGCGGCCGGGGAAGTGCTGGTCCAGGTGCGAGCGGATGCTGCGGATGACGGCGTGGGTCTCGGGCAGGTTCTCGTTGCTGGTGCCTTCGCGCTCGACCAGGTAGGGCACCGCGTCCAGGCGCAGGCCGTCGACCCCCATGTCGAGCCAGAAGCGCATCACCGACAGCACTTCGTTGAGCACCTGCGGGTTGTCGAAGTTCAGGTCCGGCTGGTGCGAGTAGAAGCGGTGCCAGAAATACGCGCCCGCCACCGGATCCCAGCTCCAGTTGGATTTTTCGGTATCGCAGAAGATGATGCGCGTGCCGGCGTAGGCCTGGTCATGGTCCGACCACACGTAGTAGCGGCGCGCCGCCGAGCCGGGCTTGGCCTTGCGCGCGCGCTGGAACCACGGATGCTGGTCCGAGGTATGGTTGATGACCAGTTCGGTGATCACGCGCAGGCCGCGCGCGTGCGCCGCGGCGATAAAGCGCCGCGCATCGGCCAGCGTGCCGTAGTCGGGGTGGACGTTGCGGTAGTCGGCGATATCGTAGCCGTCGTCGCGGCGCGGCGACGGATAGAACGGCAGCAGCCATACCGTGTCGACGCCCAGGTTGACCAGGTAGTCCAGCTTGCCGAGCAGCCCGGCGAAGTCGCCCACGCCATCGCCATTGGCGTCGAAGAAGGACTTGATGTGCAGCTGGTAGATGACGGCATCCTTGTACCAGAGCGGGTCGGCGTTGAGCAGGGCGGCGCTGGCGGTTTCGGTAAGGCGTTTCATCCGTGTCTCCACGTATGCCTGTCAGGCGCCGTGCGGGTCGGTCGAGACCGGCGCAGCAGGTGGGCGGGGGGCGGGACGTTCCAGCGGCTGCACGTGCCAGACCGCGAACGGCAGCTGCGCCGGGTCGAGCCGGATGCGCTGGTGCTTGCCGCGCAGCTCGAAGCGCTGGCCGCGCATCAGGTCCTGCACCGCCAGGCCGGCCTGGTCGGGCAGGCCCCATTCCCACAGCGGGATTTCGATATCGGCATCGTGCGCGGTGCGCGGGTCGAGGTTGATCGCCACCAGCAGCACGTCGTCGCCGAACAGGTAATCGGTGCCCGGCACGAAGCGCGCGAACCACAGCACCGCGTCGCTGCCGGCATGGTAGAAGCGCAGCCCCAGGTGGTTCTGCAGCGCGGGGTGGCCGGCACGGATCTCGTTGAGGCGCGAGATCTCGGCGACGATATTGCCGGGCTGCTGCCAGTCGCGCACGCGCAGCTGGTATTTCTCGGAGTCCAGGTATTCCTCGCGCACCTTGCCATCGAGCACGAAGGGCGCGCTCTCGCACAGTTCGAAGCCGCTGTACATGCCCCACAGCCCGGACAGCAGCGTCGCCAGCGCCGCGCGGATCAGGAACGCGGGGCGGCCGCCGTGATGCAGGAAGTAAGGGTTGATGTCCGGCGTGTTGACGAAGAAGTGCGGCCGGAAGAAATCGCGCAGGGGGCTCTGCGTCAGCTCGGTCAGGTACTCGGCCAGCTCCCACTTGGTGTTGCGCCAGGTGAAGTAGGTGTACGACTGGCTGAAGCCCAGCTTGGCCAGGCGCGCCATCATCTTGGGCCGGGTGAAGGCCTCGGCCAGGAAGATGGTGTCAGGGTGGCGCGCGCGCACGTCCGCGATCATCCATTCCCAGAACGGCAGCGGCTTGGTGTGCGGGTTGTCGACGCGGAAGATGCGGATGCCGTGGTCGGCCCAGAACATCACCACGTCGCGCAGTGCCTGCCACAGCGCGGCACCGGCCGGCGGCGCGGCGTAGAAGTCGACGTTGACGATGTCCTCGTACTTCTTGGGCGGGTTCTCGGCGTAGCGCAGCGAGCCGTCGGGCCGGTGCGCGAACCACTCCGGATGGTCCCGCAGCCACGGATGGTCGGGCGAGCACTGGATCGCGAAGTCCAGCGCCAGTTCCAGGCCCTGCGCGGCGGCGGCGTCGATCAGCCGGCTGAAATCTTCGAAGGTGCCCAGCTCCGGATGCAGCGCATCGTGGCCGCCTTCGGCGCTGCCGATGGCATAGGGGCTGCCGGGATCGTCCGGCTCGCTGCGCAGGCTGTTGTTGCGGCCCTTGCGATGGGTGCGGCCGATCGGGTGGATCGGCGGGAAGTACAGCACGTCGAAGCCCATCGCGCGGATCGCGGGCAGGCGCGCGATGACGTCGTCGAAGGTGCCATGGCGCTGCGCGTCGTTGCTTTGCGAGCGCGGAAAAAGTTCATACCAGCTGGCGAAGCGCGCGGCCAGCCGGTCGGCCTCGACCGGCATCGCCACCGGATGGCGCGACGCGAACGGGCGTCCGGCCGGGGTCTGCATCACGGCCTGCATGGCCGCGGCGGTGCGCTCGGACAGCAGCAGTTGCAGGCGCCGTTCGTCGTCGCCGGCGGCCGCGGTCAGCTCATCGACGATGGCGGAGAGTTCGTCGTTTGTGGCGGGCTGCTGGCTGCCCTTCTTGCCGGACTTGCGGCCATTGCCGGCCTTGCCGTTGCCCGCTTTTCCATTTGCCGCCGGCCGCAGCAGCGCATCGGCCACCAGTCGCGCGCCTTCCTCGATTTCCAGCGCGACGTTGAGGCCCGCCGCGCGCTTCTTGCCGATCTCGTCGAGCCAGCTGGCATAGGTGTCGCGCCAGGCCTCGACGGTGAATTCATGCCGGCCCAGCGCCACCAGCGGGAAGCTGCCTTCCCAGCGGTCGTTGACGCCCGGCTGCATCGGCGTCTCGCGCCAGTCGGTCTCGCCCGGCGCGCGCCACAACACCGCGGCGGCAAGCTTGTCGTGGCCATCCATCCAGATATCGGCGCTGACGTCAACGCGCTCGCCCACCACGCGGCGCACGGCGAAGCGGCCGGCGTCGCAGGCGGGCTCGACCCGTTCGATGGCGATGCGCGGCGCCTCCATGGCGGCCACCACGCTGCCCAAACCGGTGACCGCCAGGGTTTCGTGGCCGTGCGGCGCGGTCGCGTCGGGCCGCGGCATGCCGGGCCGGCTCAGCGGCACCGGTGGCACTTCGTAGAGACGGATATCGGCCGGCGCCAGCGTGATGCTGGACAGCGCATCGAGTCGGCTGGTGCCGTCGAGGGTGCCGCCCGGTCCGCCCGCGGCCGGCTCCAGGCGGGCGCTGGCATGCGGCATGGCACTGAGCACGCGGTCGGCGCCCAGGCTGGCCGGTTCCATCGCATCGGGGTTGAGCACCACCGCCAGTGCGGGGCCCGCGTCGGGCACGGCCGGGTCATCGCGGCGCGGCGCGGCATCGGGCCCGTTGCCATGGCCGTTGGGGGTGGGCAGGCGCGCCAGCACGGTCAGCGGCGCGTCGGGGCCGCTCAGCAGGCGCACGGCCAGGGCCGGTGCGGGGTCGCGCGCGGCAAGCCAGGTATTGGCCTCGAGCACTTCATGGGTGATGTCGTAGGGCACGCCGTCATGCACGTGGCCGTCCGGCGCCAGCGGATCGCGCGCCTGCGCGCCGCCGGTCTCGAACCCCGCCGGCACCAGGATGCCGTCGCCGATCGCCGCGGCGGTCCACAGCGCGCGCCGCGCGCTGAGCGCGTCATGGCGCGCCGGCGCCAGCGCCGGCGCCGCCAGCACCCGGCCTAGGCGGCGCAGCCGCGCCATTTCCTCGGTCAGCCAGGCGCTGCGGTAGTCCCACCACGGCAGCGAGCAGAAGGCGCCGTCGAAGCCGGCGGGCGCGAGTTCGTCCAGCTGTGCCGGCGTCAGCCCCGGGGTCCAGGCCAGGAAGCGCGGTGTGCCGCGCGCCGTTTCCGGCACCGCATCGCCGCGCAGGGTTGCCAGCAGGGCCGCCCAGCACTCACCGGGAACGCGTGCCGGGGCGCGGCAGCAAAAGCCGGCGGCGCCGGCGGCCCACGCCAGGCGCAGCCGCGCCGCCCACCATTGCACCAGCGCCTCGGCGATGTGCCGGTCATGCCAGCGCAGGCGCGTGCCGGGGATATGGTTGTCGGTTTCATGCGGCGCGAACGCGGGCGCCGCGGTGTCGATCCAGGCGGCATCGGGAAGGTCGTCGGTCCCGGCGGCGCCGTCCGCCATATAGCGGTCCAGAGAAATATCGAGCAGTGGGGCCAGGCCATGCCGGGCGCACGCCGCGAGCGTGTCGTCCTCGGGCAGGTGCGGCCAGCCGCCGATCAATACGTGGTCGAACCCCAGTGCCGCCACGCGCTGCAGCGCATGCTGATCGGCTTCGGGCGTTCCGGTCAGGTCGATCTGGCAGATCCGCACATGTCCTCCCGGTGTTTCGCTCCGTCGGAGCAACAAAAATCCCGGAGCGGCGCCTTGCGGCCAGCCGCCGGGATGGCTCTGCCATGCGAAGTGCGTGCCAGCGCGCCCGCGCGCGGCGACGGGCCGGTTTGCCGAGGCACCGCAAGGGCGTGCGGCGCGCCGGCGCATGTGCCGATTCGGCAACGGCTTGTAAAAAGTACTGGTGGCCGCCGCGTTGATGGAAATATCGCGCAAGGCCGCGCGGGCGCTGCCGACAGCTGCATTCCCCGGTATGGTTCTTGCCCCTCTGAGCCAATGCGTGCCATCGCCGGCACGGTGGCAACCATCTAAGGGGACCCATGGATCAGTGGCTGGAGGCGGCGCAATGGCCGGCAATGGTGGTGACGGTAGTGGCGACGTGGCTGGTCGGCTCGCGCTCGATCGCACGGCGGCGCGCCGGCTTCTGGGTGTTCCTGGCCAGCAACGTGCTGTGGATTGCATGGGGCTGGCACGGTGACGCCCATGCGCTGATCGTGCTGCAGCTGGCGCTGATCGCCATGAACCTGCGCGGCATGCGCGAGGCGCGCAAGGCGTGGCGGGCCGCATCGCAGCACGCCTTCGCTGCAACTGGCGCCACGCAGGGCCAGCCGCTATCCTTGGACCAGTCCGGCATGCACCGCATGCCCGGCGCCAACGCGCAACCGCCGGCAGCCGCCGGCTCCGATCGGTGACTTCACGGTCCGCCCGCGGACCAGGGCAGGTGTGCCATGGCGAAGAAAAAAATCCTGTTGCTCAACGCGCTGATCGCGGCCTCGCGCGAGGGCGAACTGGGCTGCCGCCGTGCCGCCACCGCCGCGGCCAACCCCCATCTCAAGTCGGTGCTGACCAGCCGCGCGAATGCGTTCGCGCAGGCCGCGCATGAACTGCAGGCGTGCCTGCTCGACCTGGGCGAGGTGCCGGAGGCCTTGCCGGCCTCCTCGGCCCACGCGATTGGCAAGCACAGTTCCGACCGTTCCATCGTGCAGGCCATCAGCAAGCGCGAACACGCGGTGCAGCGGCGCTATGCGCGTGCGCTGCGCACGCATGTGCTGGGCTCGCGCCTGCGCGCCGTGGTGCGCCGGCAGTATCGCGGCGTGCAGTTGAACCACGAGCTGTTCCGGGTGCTGCGCCAGCAGTACCGCGCGCCGCAAGAGCGGCTGTAGCAGGCGCGCATCGGGCCATACCACTGCCATGCCGGCCGACCTCACTGCCTTCGAACATGCCGCCCGCCTCGTGCTGATGTACGGGCTGGTACCGCTGTGGCTGCTGGCGGGCGTGGGCGACTGGCTCTGCCACCGGGCCACGCAGATCGAACGCAACGCCGGCGTCACCGAATCGCTGCTGCACATGCTGATGCTGGCCGAGGTGGGCCTGCCGCTGCTGCTGGTGCTGTTCCTGGAGGTCAACGCGCTGCTGATCGCGGTGGTGCTGGCGGCGTTGGTGATCCACGAGATCACCGCATGGTGGGATGTGCATTACGCCAGCAAGCGCCGCCATATCGCACCGGCCGAGCAGCACATGCACAGCCTGCTGGAAGTGCTGCCGCTGGCCGCGGCGTCGTATGTGGTGGTGCTGCACTGGGACCAGTTTCTGGCCTTGTTCGGGCGCGGCCCCGAGCCGGCGCGGATGGCGCTGGCGCTGAAGGCCGAGCCGCTGCCGCCGGCGTATCTGGCCAGCCTGCTGGTAGCGGTGGTGCTGCTGGCGGGGCTCCCTTACCTGGAGGAGCTATGGCGCTGCGTGCGCTGGCGCCGGCGTGAACGCGAGGCCCTGCTGGCGCAGGCGACGCGGGCCATGCGCGGCGGCGGCTGACCTGCCGCGGCGCCCGCTCACGCGATAGTCCGTTCCGGTGCGGGCGCTGCAGGCGAGCAGCCGGCGCGCACGGCGCGCCGCGTGTCCAGGATCAGTCAGGCGCTTACTGCTTGGGCGCCGGATCCGGCGAATCGCCCTTCGGTCCGCTTGGCGCGTCGGCGGTCGGTGCGGCGGGCGCGCCCTGCTCGCGCGGCTTCTTGCTGCGGGCGGTGGTCGAGGCCTTGTCCGACTTGGACTTGGACTTCTTCATGGTGTCCTTGGCGCCCGGAGCGGAAGCGGAGCCCATGTCGGTAGCGGCCGGCTGGTTGCGCGACGCCGGAGGCGAACCTTCGATCGGCGGCACGCTGGGGTTCGGCACATTCGGCGACGCCGGGGCTTGTTGGGCAAAGGCCGGCAGGCAGAGCGCGGTGCCGACGACCAGTGCCGTGGTAGCGAGAGTGCGTTTCATGATGGTCTCCATTGCAAGACTACGTCGGTCGGGCCCAGGGCCCTCGGGATTGCCGGCATGCCGTCTCGGCGCGCCGGCGATTCATGGGCGCGCGTCGCGGCCTTGCCCGCTGCGCGCCAGTTCGTGGTAGTGGCAGATGCGTGCCAGGGCCCAGTCGGCGGCGGCTTCGCGCACGGCGTTGCGCGCACCGGCAAAGCGGCGTGTCTCGGTAAAGGCTGCGATGCCCTCCGCGTGCGACACCACGTCGTGCGCGGCATGGCCGTGGCGGCGGAATACCCAGGCAAAGCACTGGGTGCCGGCGGGGATATCGCCGTCGCCGCCACCATCGGCCACGCCGGTGTTGGCGATCGCAAGGTCCGCGCCGGTCAGCTGCATGGCGCCACGCGCCATTGCCAGCGAAACCGCCTCGCTGGTCAGGCCATGGCGCCGGATGGTCTCGGCCGGGACATGCAGCAGCTGTTCCTTGGCGGACGGCGAGTAGGCCACGATCGCGCAGCGCAACACGTCGCCGCATCCCGGCACCTCGGCGATGCGCGAGGCGATCAGGCCGGCGGTGCAGGATTCCGCCGTGACCACGCGCAGCCCATGGCGCAGCAGATAGCGCGCAATGCCGACGTTGTTGCCGCCGCCTGCGGCGCCGTGGCTCATCGCAATCACTCGCATGTTCTCCATTGCGGTATCCGCAGTCGATTTCCCGCAGGGCGGCAGGTTCCGTGCCAGCAAGTGGATAGCGCACGCGCGGCGCTGCAGGGACAGCGCGCGCGCGCTGGCGCCACGGCCGGGTCCAAATGCGGGGAAAAATGTACATGCAGCGCCGGAGCGCGCCTGTAAAAGCTGCGCGCCGCGCGCGACGCACACCATGCGCGGCGGTGGCGCTCATCTTGCATGTCCGGTGCGCAACGACCTGTACGGAGACCGTATGGAGACCCGTACCGAGGTCATTACGCATTACGGAGACCGACATGCCCGAGCAGCCGCCGAAGCCGCCCATGCCATTCGCGCCCCCAGACCGACCCGCGCACGATGCGCCGCGCGCGCCGCGCCACGCCGGCAACCCCGAGGATGTGCGCAAGGGCCAGGTCACCGGTCCGCTGCCGCGCGAAGTCTTTCGCCAGCGCTTCCTGGCGCGCTTTACCGACCCCGCCTATCGGCAGGAGGACGAAGCGCTGGACCGGCTCGAGCGCATTGCCTGGGATGCCTATGCGCAAAGCCGCAAGGCGCCGCTCACGCACAAGGCGGGCGCGGGCTATGCCGACCCGGATTACGATCTCTCCGACGAATGGCGCGCCGCCAGCGAGGCGGTGCGCGTGGCCCAGCAGCGCCAGTCCGATCCCGCCACGCGCTCGCGCGTGCTGCTGGTGTGCGCGGCCTCGCGCAACGACTACACCTGCCCGGGCGAGATGTCGAAATCCTGGCGCCTGGCCGGGCGCGCGCGCGAGCGACTCGAAGCGCAGGGCATCGAGGTCGACCTGCTCGACCTGAGCCACCTGACTTCCGACGCGCAACTGCATATTCATCCATGCAAGGGCTGCGTATCGACCGCGATGCCGCTGTGCCACTGGCCGTGCAGCTGCTATCCCAACCATGCGCTGGGCCAGGTCAATGACTGGATGAACGAGATTTACCCGCGCTGGGCCGCCTGCCACGGCGTGCTGATCGTCACGCCGGTGTACTGGTACCAGGCCACCAGCCCGCTCAAGCTGATGATGGACCGGCTGGTCTGCGCCGATGGCGGCAACCCGGATCCCACCACCACGCGCGGCAAGGACGTGGCAAGGGCCAAGGCGATCGAGCTGTCGGGCTGGGACTATCCCAAGCACCTGGCCGGGCGCGCCTACGGGCTGGTGGTGCATGGCGACGTCGCCGGCATCGAAGGCGTGCGCCGCGCGCTGTCGGACTGGCTGGACTGGATGGGACTGGTCGATGCCGGCGCGCAGGCGCGGCTGGACCGGTATATCGGCTACTACGAGCCTTATGCCACCAGCCACGTCGCGCTGGACCACGACACCAGCGTGCAGGGCGAAGTCGACAACGTGGCGCGTGCGCTCGCTTGCGCGGTCGAGCAGCTGCGCCATGGCCAACTGCGCACCGCGGACCACGGCCTGGTGCCGCCGCGGCAGAAGTAGCGCAACGAGCCGGGGCAAGAACGGAGGCAACAACGGAGGCAACGATGGATCGCAGAGACAACTGGCGCGGCCCGCCATGGCACGAAAGTGCCGTGCCCGAGGCCGATATGCGCAGCCACTACGTGGGAGCCTATGGCGTGTACGACTATGACCAGCCAGTCGACCCCGGCGAATTTGGCGGGGGCCGCGTTGCCGGACGCGGTAGCGGGGAATGGCGGCCGCACGAGGTCCAGGCCCCGCAAGCCCGGGGCAGGGCCGATCCCTACCGCCAGTTCACCGGCTACAACGAGCGCATGGACCTCTACCGAGGCGGGACGCAGCCATGGCGGCCGGTCGGGCCGCGCAACTACCAGCGCAGCGACGAGCGCATCCTGGAAGACCTGTGCGAGCAACTGACGCGCAGTGGCCGGCTTGACCTGAACGAGGTCGAGGTGCGGGTCGAGCAGGGCGTGGTGACGCTGGAGGGCAGCGTGCCGGACCGGCACCAGAAGTACCGCATCGAGGATATCGCCGACGAGGTCTTCGGCGTCAGGGACCTGGTCAACCACCTGCGCGTGGCAAGGCCGGCCGGCGCCGAGGGCCATCCCGGCCACGGCATGCGCATGTATTGAGGGCGGCGGCGCGCAGACCATGCCCATGCCCGGTTCGAAGGCAGACACCAACCCGCGCGGCAACGCCGTCGGCGCGGCCGACACCGCGCTGCAGGCCTCGCTGTGCGAGCGCTTGTGGGAGAGCGGCCTCGACGTCAGCGAGATTGCGCTGGACGTGGCGCAGGGCCGCATCACGCTGCGCGGTGCGATCGGCAGCGCCGCCGATCGCGCCGCGGTCGAGGCCTGCGTGCGCACGCATGCCGGCGGGTGCGACGTCGTCAATCACATCGAGGTCGCGCCCGACCGCACCGGCGGCTGAACTGCCCGCGCTGGCACGGCTTTCGCAATGGAGCCGGTTCCGGCCACTGCCGAACGCGGCTGGCCATCAGCGATGGATTAACGAGGAAGGAGACTGTCATGAGATACACCGCGATCCTTGCGCTGGCCGCGCTGCTCAGCGCCCCCGCGTGGGCCCAGACCACCACCACTCGCCCTGGCGCCGACACGCGCGCGCCGGGCACGTCGGCCTCCGATGTCATGCCGGGCCAGGGCGACACGCGCCGCGCCACTCCCGCCACGCCGGCCACACCCGCGACCCCGGGCGGCCCGAGCACCCGCGCCACCCCGGCAACGCCTGCCACGCCGGCCAGCCCCGCCGTCAACGAGGGGCCGCAATCGCCGCAACGGTATGACTATCCGGCTTCGGAACCGAAGGCGCCTAAGAGCCGCAAGTAACTGAGGCAAGCAACTGGCGGGCCGCGCCAGCGTCTCAGAGACCCGAAGGCCAGGTCTCGGGCGCGCCCGGTGCCGGCGCCGCGGGTAGCGCCGGTACCGCGCTGCTGCGGTCGAACCACGCCAGCACATCGAACTGCCGCGGCAGGATGGCGCGTGCGTAGTGACTCTGCAGTTCAGTCTCCGGGCGGTAGATCACGCCGATGAAGCGCTCCTGCCGCGCCGGCATCAGCAGTTCGCGCAGTTCGGCGTGCACGGCGCTGCCCTTACCGTGGTCAACACCGTCCCCGCGTAAATCCGTCCAGCCCTGCGCATGGCCTGCTGCGTGGAACAGGTGCTCGTAGCTGTCTGTTCGGGCGGGGCGCACCTGCTTGATTTCCATGGGACCGTCCCACGAGGTTGCCGCCGCGACGGTGCCGTCGTAGGTGCTGAAGCCGACCAGCGCGGCCGCGTCGCCAAAGGCCTCGCGGCATAGCTGGCCGATATTCAGCTGGCCCTGGCTGGTGCCCATCTCGGTTTGCGACGCATCGCCGATATGCGAGTTGTGCGCCCACACCACCGCGCGCGATGCCGGCCCATGGGCGTGCAGCAACTGCGCCAGGGTCTCGAACATATGCGTGTCGCGCAGGTTCCAGCTGTCGTCGCTGCCGTGGTACATGACGCGGTAGTAGCGCTCGGCCGAAGCCACCAGGCGCGCATTCTGCGCGGCATCGAGGAAGTCCTCGTGCCCGTCGCGCGCGTAGGCGAGGCGCTTGTCGAGCAACGCCTGCAGTTGTTCGACCACAGCGTCCTCGCAGTTGGCATGGGTGCCGTGCAGCACGGCGCGGCCGTAGCGCGCGGGGTCGCGCCGCCATGGTTCCAGGCAGCCATAGCGTTCGCGCGCAGCCTGCGCGGCGCGGGGATCGACGCCTTCCAGGTAAGCCAGCACCGCCGCCATCGAGGCGCCCAGGCTGTAGATATCGAGGCCGAAGAAACCGGCGCGCCGGGCCGGCGCCAGCGCGGCATTGTGCGCGTGCAGCCAGCGGATAAAGCGCGCCACCTCGAGGTTGCGCCACATCCAGACCGGGAAGCGCGTAAAGGCGGCGCCAGGGGATTCGGCGGGCCGCGGCGGGCGCCCGCGCACATGGCGGTCCACCGCCGCGGCGTCTGGCCAGTCCGCCTCCACCGCGATGATGCCGAAGCCGTGCCGGGCCACCAGCTGCGCGGTCAGCGCGGCGCGGGCGTGATAGAACTCGGCGGTGCCGTGCGTGCTTTCGCCCAGCAACACCACGCGGTGGCTGCCGAGCCGATCGGCCAGCGCCGCGGCAGCGTTGGCGAAGGGGCCGGTGAACGGATTCTCGGCCGCGTGGTCGATCGCCGGCCACGGCACGGTCGCGGCCGCAAGGGCGGACACAAGCGCGGCCACGGCGTGCGGGTCGGCCCGGTGTTGTGGCATGGTGTCGCGGACTGCCGGCAGCGTGCCGGCGTCATCGGCGTTGCGGCAAGCAGCGCGGGTCAGCCGTGAATGGTGCGGGGATCGTGGCCGAAGCTGTTGCGCGAGCGGATCTGGCCGTCGCGGCCATGGATCAGCAATTCGACGTGCTCGCGCTGGGCCTGCGAGGTGCCGGCGGCAACCGCCTCTTCCTGCGTGGCGTGGTGCGATTCGGCGTAGCGTGCGCCTTCGTGGATGACGTCCCAGCCTTCGTCGTGCGGAACGACGTGTATGTTGCTGCCCATGTCAGGTCTCCCTCGGATATCGGTCCTTTTATTGTGGTCGATCTGCGCGCGCTGTCTATCCGGCGGCGTCTGACAGGCGCGAAGCGCTTCTGGTTCCACTTTCGGATGGAAATCCCTGGTTATTTGTCCGGCCTCTTGTAAGCTGGACTTGGATCGCAATAAGAGGAGCGGACCATGCGTGCAAGATTTGCCAGGGGGCTGACGCAGTCGCCGGTGACCGTGGTGGCCCGGGCGTTCGACGGAGAAGCGGTGCGCACTCCCCAGGTGGGCGACCTGGTGACGGTGTATAGCCAGGACCAGGACACCGAATTCAATATCCGCCTGTGCGAGGCCGTCGAGCCCGGCCGCTGGCGCGGCGTGGTCTACGCCATCGGGCGCGGACAGGACGTGCTGGTCACCGCGGAAGGGCTGGAAATAGACGATGTGGTCGAGGTGATGCGGGAGGAAATCGCCTCCGTGATTCCCTGCGGCCGATCCCACTGAACGCCGCACCCATGCGGGTGCGGACTATCCGGAATTGAGGTTTCCCGAGGCCTGGCTCACGCCGGCCGCGCGGGCTGTTTCGGCACGCCCAGCCACATCGCCAGGCCGCTCGCCAGCAGCAGCACCGCCAGCAGGTAGAGCGCATGGTCGAGGCTGCCGGTGCGGGTCTTGATCTGGCCGATCACCCACGGGCTGACGATGCCGCTGGTGATGCCGATGCTGCTGATGAAGGCGATTCCGGCGGCGGTGCCGGCGCCGGGCAGGTAGCCCGGGGGCAGCGCCCAGAACACCGGCAGCGCGGCAAAGATCAGCACCGCCGCCACCGACAGGATGGCCAGCATCGCGCCCAGTCCCGGCAGCGGCAAGGTCAAGGCCGCCAGCGCCAGCGCGCCGCCCGTGGTGCACAGCAGGAAATGCCGATGACGCTCGCCGGTGCGGTCCGAATGCCGCGCAATCAGGATCAGGCCGACCGCGCCCACCGCATTGGGCACCACCGAATACAGGCTTACCGACATCACGTCGGTCACGCCGAAATCGCGGATCATCAGCGGCATCCAGAAGCTGAGCGCGAGCGAGCCGCAGGTCAGCGAAAAATAGATAAAGGCGAACAGGTACACGCGCGGGTTGCGCAGCACCTGGCGCAGCGCATGCAGCGAGTGGCCGCCGCCCTGGGTATGCGCGGCGGTGTCGCGCAGCAGGTGGGCGCGTTCGCGCTCGCTCAGCCAGCTGGCCTGCTGCGGCCCGTCGACCAGCAGGCGCGCGGCCGCCAGCCCCAGCAGCACCGCCGGCGCGCCTTCGATCGCGAACATCCATTTCCAGCCCTGCAGCCCCAGCACGCCGGCCATGTCGCGCATGATCCAGCCGGACACCAGCCCGCCCAGCACGCCCGCCACCGCCACGCCGGCAAAGAAGATCGCCATCACCGCGGCGCGCCGGCGCGCGGGAAACCAGTAGGTCAGGTACAGCACGATGCCGGGGAAGAAGCCGGCCTCGAACACGCCCAGCAGGAAGCGCAGCGCGTAGAACTGCGCCGGCGTCGACACCGCCATCATCGCCACCGACACGGTGCCCCACAGCACCATGATGCGGGTGAAGGTGCGGCGCGCGCCGAAGCGCGCCAGCAGCATGTTGCTCGGCACCTCGCACAGCACGTAGCCGACGTAGAACACCGCCGCGCCAAGGCCGTACATGGCATCGCTGAAGCCCAGGTCCTGCTTCATCTGCAGCTGCGCGAAGCCGATGTTGATGCGGTCGAGGAACGACACCACGTAGCAGACGAACAGGAAGGGAATGATGCGCAGCCAGACCTTGCGGTAGAGCGCTTCCTCGTCGCGCGCGGCGAGTGCTGCGGTGGTTGGGGCGGCCGGGGCGGAAGGCGCCAGGCTGGATAGGGACGAAAGCTCCCCTGAGACCGGATGGCTCATCGATGTTGTCTCCGTGCGGTGGTGGCTGCGGCGGCGGGCAGCCGGGCGGTTGCCGCCAGTGGGCCGCGTCTGGTGCGCGTTGGCCCGGGATGGGTGGAATGACTGCGCCGGGCGCAGGCCCGGACCGGCCGCGCCTGCGCCTGGTTATCCGGTCATGCCGGCGTGGTGTCGGCGCTGGCGATTACGCCGGCGCGCGCCTCGGCCAAGGCCGCCAGCAGCACGTCGTGGTCGCCGATATGGTTGGCGAGCAGCAGGATCAGCTGCGCGTTGGCGGCCTGGCTCTGGGCCTCGTCGAGGTCGCGGTGCATCTCGATCAGCGCTTCGTAGAAGTCGTCGGGGCGCGCCAGGTTGGGCTGGGTGTTGAGCAAATTGGGCATGGCTATCTCCGTTGGGCAGGGCTGGCGTCCGGGCCATCAGGCGGCCATGCGGCCCGGCTGCGGCGCGCGCAGGTCGGCGCCGGTGGCGCGCGCCAGCGCCGCGCGGATTGCGGCAGGGTCGGGACGGTGCCAGCGCGCGCACACATGCTGGTCAGGACGGACCAGGTAGCAGGTGCCGGGCCTGGCGCCGTAGCGCGCCGCCGCCAGGCCCTGGTCGTCGCGCAGCACGGTGGCGTGGGTGCAGGTCATGGGCAGCTGCGCGGCGTCGGTCACATAGACCAGCTGCAGCGGTGTGCCTGCTTGCTTCAGAGCGGCCAGGTCGGCCAGGGTGCCGCCATCGATGGCCTCCGGATTGCCAAACACCAGCAAGGTGAAATCGCCACCAAGATACGACAGCAGCCAGCCGGCGCCGTCCACGCCGGACACCGGCGCATCGCAGCAGACCGCACCCGGCACCAGCTTGCCGGCAGCATCCGGGGCGGCGTCCTCGGTGTTCAGCGGCGAGCCATGCAGCACCGCCGGCACCGACAGCCTGCCGCTGTTCACCAGCGCGCGCGCGAACGCATGGCGCCTCGACAGCGCCAGCACCGCGTCGCGGAATACGCGGCTGGCGGCGCTCTTGGGCGTGATGAAGTCGGTCGAGCGGGTGGAGTTGAGGATGTTCTCGTCGGCGGCGAACTCGCGCTCGCTGGCGTAGGTGTCGAGCAGCCGGTCGCAGGCATGGCCCTGCAGCACGTAGGCCAGCTTCCACGCCAGATTCTCGGCGTCCTGGACACCGCTGTTGGCACCGCGCGCGCCAAACGGCGAGACGCCGTGCGCGGCATCGCCGGCGAACAGGATATTGCCGTGGCGGAAGCTGTCCATGCGCTGGCAGGAGAAGGTGTAGACGCTGACCCACTCCAGCTCGAACTTCACGTCCTTGCCCAGCAGCGCCTGCACCCGCGGGATCACGCGCTCGGGCGACTTCTCCAGCACCGGGTCGGCGTCCCAGCCCAGCTGGAAGTCGATGCGCCAGACATTGTCCGGCTGGCGGTGCAGCAGCACCGACTGGTGCGGATGGAAGGGCGGGTCGAACCAGAACCAGCGCTCGGCCGGGAAATCGGCCTCCATCTTCACGTCGGCGATCAGGAAGCGGTCGCGGAAGGTGCGGCCCTTGCTGTCCAGCCCCAGCAGCTTGCGCATCGGACTGCGCGAGCCGTCGGCGGCGACCACATAGCGCGCGGCCAGCGGGTAGCAGCCGTCGGGGGTCTCGACTGTCAGCACCACGCCGGCGTCAGGCGCGCGGCGGCTTTCCACGCCGACCACCTTGTTGCGCCAGCGGATCTCGATATTGGGCAGCGCTTGCGCGCGCTCCAGCAGGTAGCCTTCGAGGTAGTACTGCTGCAGGTTGATGAAGGCCGGACGGCGGTGGCCGCTGTCGGGCAGCAGGTCGAAGCTGTAGACCTGCTCGTCGCGCAGGAACACCCTGCCGACATGCCAGCGCACGCCCTTGTCGACCATGCGCTCGCCGCAGCCGAGGCGGTCGAAAATATCGAGCGTGCGCTTGGAAAAGCAGATCGCGCGCGAACCGGTGGACAGCGTGCAGTCGTCGTCCACCAGCACCACGGGCACGCCGCGTTGCGCCAGGTCGATGGCGGTGGCCAGCCCCACCGGGCCGGCCCCGACCACGACCACCGGATGCACCGCCGCGGGCGCGGCATCAGCGGATTGCCCGGCGCGCTGCTGTTCCGCGCAGGGCTGGTAGGCGAACGTCAGCCGCTGGTAGTCGATGCTGCTCATGCTTGTGTCTCCTCCACCTGAAAAACTCTGTTGTGCGATGGCTTGCTGATGTGCCGTCGTCAGTCCTGCAGCGCGGCCCACATATCCTGGTCGCGCTGGGCGGTCCAGATGCGCGGATGGCGCATGCCGCTGGCCTCGTCGTAGGCGCGCGAGACATCGAAGGGCAGGCAGTGCTCGTAAATGAAGACGTGCCCGAACTTCGGGTCCATGGCGCGGCGCGTGTGCGCCATCGCGGCCTTCAGGTCGAGCTTTTCCGCCACCGCTTCCTGGCCGGACCTGAACAGCGTGGTGACGAAGTCCTTGGTGTAGGCGATGCCCTTTTTCACTTCATCGGGCGTGGTCAGCGCGGGGCCGCGGCCCGGCACCAGCTTCTCGGGGTTCAGCGCCTGCAGCGCATCGAGCGTGGCCGGCCATTCGGCCAGCTGCGCGTCGCCGCAGTAGCAGGCGGCGTCGTATTCGACCAGGTCGCCGGAGAACAACACCTTCTGCTGCGGCAGCCACACCACGGTGTCGCCCTTGGTATGGCCCGAGCCCAGGTGGGCAATGCGCACTTCCAGCTGGCCCAGGAACAGGGTGATTTCCTTGTCGAACACCAGCGTCGGCCAGGTCAGGCCGGGCACCGTTTCCACGCCGGCGAACAGGCGCGGGAAGCGTTCGATCTCGGACTTCATGTCGGCCTCGCCGCGCTCGACGATCATCTCGTAGGTGCCGCGGCTGGCGATGATCTGCTGCGCGCCCTCGGCAAAGTAGGCCGACGCGCCCAGCACGCGCACGGCGTGGTAGTGCGACAGCACCACGTACTTGATCGGCTTGTCGGTGATGGTGCGGATGCGCGCGATCAGGTCCTGCGCCATCGCCGGCGTGGCCGTGGTGTCGACGATCAGCACGCCGTCATCCCCAATCACCACGCCGGAGTTGGGATCGCCCTCGGCGGTATAGGCCCACGCGTTCTCGGACAGCTGGGTGAAGGTGATCTGCTTGGCTTCCAGGTCGGCCTGCGATGCGAATGCCTTGGACATGGCGTCTTTTCCTTTTGTGGGCAGGGCGGGACGGCGCGGGAATGGCCGCAAGCGCATGCGGCGTGGCACTGGCTGTCTCGCCCCCGTTCGTATGGATTTCCGGATCTCGCACGGCTGGGTCTGCCGTGTCGCGACGGGGTAATGCCATCTTAGGAAAGGTCGTCGAATTAATCAATAGCGAAATGATTAGCCTATGACAAATAATTGGAGCGACGAACTTCGACCGGGTCGACATGGGGGTAAACCCGCGTGCGGCGGGATCCGGGAGGCGTTCGATTAATATCCGGTTTTTCCGAACACACAGGACGCTGATGGCCAGACCCAGGGCGGGGACAGCGGTGGCGCCGGCGGGCGCGCCGGCGGCGCGTGCCGACAAGGCGCAGCGCGGCATCCAGAGCGTGGAGGTGGGCGCGCGTCTGCTCGCGGCGCTGGCCTCGGCGCGCGTGCCGATGCCGCTGGCGGCGCTGGCCGACGCCGCGCAGCTGGCGCCGGCGCAGGCGCATGCCTATCTGGTCAGCCTGGCGCGGCTGGGCCTGATCAAGCGCGACCACCTGTCCGGCCGCTACGAGCCCGGACCGCTGGCGCTGCGCCTGGGCCTGCTGCACCTGGAGCAGGACGCCGCCTGGCGCGCCGCGCTGCCACGCGCGGACGCGCTGGCGCAAGCGCTGGGCTGCAGCGTGGCAATCTGCCTGGCCGGGCCGCAGGGACCGACCATCGTGCGCTATGTGCCGGCCACCGCGCCGCTGCACGTCAACCTGCACGTGGGCACGGTGATGGCGCTGGCGGCCACTGCCACCGGCCGGGTGTTCTGCGCCTTCCAGCCGCCGGCGCAGTGGCAGCCGTTGTGGCAGGCGCAGCAGCCGGATGCCAGCGAAGCCGACCTGGCCGCGTTCGGCGACAGGCTTGCGGAAATCCGTGCGCGCGGCATCGAGCGCAGCATCGATGCGCCCAGCCCGGCCGTCAGCAGCCTCAGCGTGCCGGTGCTCGACGGCGCCGGCGCGCTGCGGCTGGTGCTGACGCTGGTGGGATCGACCGGTGCCATCGACGTCGACTGGCACGGCGCGGCGGCGCGGGCCTTGCTCGCCGCGGGCGCGGAGATCGGCGCGGCGCTGCGCGAACCGAACGGTGAACAGGCATGAGCGGCGCGACCGAAACCACGCAAGACCCCGACGGCGGCAAGCCACAGCGCGGCATCCAGTCGCTCGACAGCACCGGCCAGTTGCTCGGCGCGCTGGTGGCCGCGGGGCGGCCGCTGCCGCTGCGCGACCTGGCGCTGGCCGCGGGCATGCCGGCGGCCAAGGCCTTTCCGCACCTGGTCAGCCTGCAGAAGACCGGACTGCTGGCGCGCGATGCCGCCGGCAACTACCTGTGCGGACCGCTGGCGCTGGAACTGGGGCTGATCGCGCTGCAGCGGCTGTCGCCGACGCGCGAGGCCGAACCGGAGGTGATCGAGCTGGCCGGGGCCACGGGCCTGAGCGTGGCCATGGCGGTGCTGGGGCCGCTCGGGCCCACCGTGGTGCGGCTGGAAGAATCGGCGCGGCCGCAGCATGTCAGCCTGCGCGTGGGCACGGTGCTGTCGCTGGTCCATACCGCCATCGGCCGCACCGTCGCGGCGCACCTGCCGGCCAATGTGCTGCCGGGCCTGCTGCGCAACGATGCGCTGCGCATGGCAGGCGCCGCCGCCGACAAGGTGCTCGAACCCGGCGGCAAGCTGGCGCCGGCCTACGCCGGGCGTCTGGCGCAGGTGCGCGCGGCGCGCATCGACAATGCGCAGAGCCATCCGGTGCCGGGCATCGACACGCTGGCGGCACCGGTGTTCGACCACACCGGCAGCCTGGCGCTTGTAATCGCGGTGATGGGTTCGAGCGGCAGCTTCGACAGCGACACCGAAGGCGCCACCGCCGCGCTGGTGCGGCAGGCGGCGGCGCGGCTGTCGTGGCGCTTCGGCGCGCCGGACGCAACCTGAGGCCAGGCAGTCAGTTGTCCAGCTTGATGTTGGCGGACTTGATCAGGCCGTCCCACTTCTCGTATTGCGCGCGGATATAGCTGCCGAACTGCGCCGGCGTGGCGGGGAAGGGCACTGTGCCCTGGCTGGCCAGCCTGGCAGCCAGGTCCGGCTGCTTCAGCGCCGCCACGATCTCGCCGTTGAGGCGGTCGATCACGGCCTTGGGCGTGCCCGCCGGGGCCGCCACGCCGAACCATGCGGTCAGCTCATAGCCGGGCACGCCGGCAGTGGCCAGCGTCGGCACGCCGGGCAGTTGCTCGGACGGCTTCTGCGTGGTCACCGCCAGCGCGCGCACGCGCTTGTCGCGGATATACGGCAGCGCCGTGGAGACACTGTCGAACATCATGGTGATGCGCCCGCCGATCAGGTCGGTCATCGACGCGGCGCTGCCCTTGTACGGAATGTGCGTGATCTCGACACCGGCCAGGTGCGTGAACAGCTCGCCCGCCAGGTGCGACGACGAGCCGTTGCCGAACGAGCCGTAGGTCAGCCTGCCCGGCTCCTTGCGCGCCAGCGCCAGCAGTTCCGGCACGGTGCGCGCCGGCACGCTCGGATGCACCACCAGCACGTTGGGCAGGTAGGCCACCGACGCCACCGGCGCGAAGTCCCTGAGCGGGTCGTAGCCGGGCTTGTCATAGAGGCTCTTGTTCACCGCGAGCGAGCCGAAGGTGCCGAACAGCAGCGTGTAGCCGTCGGCCGGGGCGCGCGCCACGGCGATCGCCGCCAGGTTGCCGCCGGCACCGGGGCGGTTGTCGATCACCACCGGCTGCTGCAGCCGCGCCGACAGCGCGTTGCCGATCTCGCGCGCCAGCAGGTCGGTGGCGCCGCCCGGCGGGAACGGCACCACCAGCCGCACCGGCTTGTCGGGGTAGTCCGCCAGCGCGGTGCCGGCGGCGGTGGCCGCGCATGCAAACAGCAGCCCCATGGCCGCACGCCTGATCCAACCCTGCATCGCTGTCTCCTTTCCTTGATCTGTTGCGATGGAACGGGCGTCAGTGTGTCGCAGCCGCGGCGCGCGCGGGTTCGGGATTGGCGAAGGTCGGGTTCGGCCCGATGCCGTGCCGCTCAGTCAGGCCGGCGCAGCCGCGCGATGGTGCCGAACAGGGTTTCCAGCTCCACCGGCTTGACCAGGTGCGCATCGAAGCCGGCGGCCTCGGTATGCTGCCGGTCCGCCGGCTGGCCGAAGCCGGTCAGCGCGACGTAACGGGTCGATTCGGTGCCCGCCACGCCGCGCATGGCCCGCACCACCTCGAAACCGTCCATGCCCGGCATGGCCAGGTCGATCAACGCGATATGCGGACGGCAGCGCGGCGCCACGTGCAGCGCTTCGGAGCCGTCGTAGGCGATGGTCACCTCGTGGCCGCACATCTCGAGCAGCATCGCCAGGCTGTCGGCGGCGTCGCGGTTGTCGTCGACCAGCAGGATGCGCTGCACCTGCAGCTCGGCCCGGTCGTGGCCGGTGGCGGGCAGGGCGGTGCGGTGCGCATCGTCGGACGGGCGCGCGGCCGGTAGCGGCAGCCGTACCGTGAAGGTGCTGCCCAGCCCCGGCCCGGCGCTGGTGGCCGCGATAGTGCCGCCGTGCAGCTCCACCAGCGAACGGCACAGCGACAGGCCGATGCCCAGCCCGCCCTGCACATCGGTGCCCGGCCGGCTTTCCTGCACGAACAGCTGGAAGATGTCCTCGAGCGCATGGGGCGAGATGCCGCGGCCCTGGTCGGTCACCCGCAGCTCAAGGGTACGGTTCTGCACCGCCGCGGCAATCGTCACCACCGCGCCGGACGGTGAAAACTTCGACGCATTGAGCACCAGGTTCTGCAGCACCTGCACCAGCCGGGTCTTGTCGGCATCCATACGGATCGCGCCTGGCGCGCCCTGCACGTCGACGCGCTGCGACTTGGCATCGAGCGCCGGGCGCGCGCCCTCGATCGCCAGCGCAATGATCTCGTCGAGTTCCACTGGCGCGGTGCGCAGCTCGATCCGGCCGGAGGTGATGCGCCCGATATCGAGCAGGTCGTCGACGAGCCGGCTCAGGTGCGTCACCTGGCGCTCGATCAAGGCCAGGCTCTGGTTGGCCAGCGTGCCGTCGCCCGGGGCGAGCCGCATCGCGGTCAGCGCGCTGCGCACCGGCGCCAGCGGATTGCGCAGCTCATGCGACAGCGTGGCCAGGAACTCGTTCAGGCGCTGGCTGGACCGTTCCAGCTCCTCGCGGCGGCGGCGTTCGCTCATGTCGCGCGTCACCTTGGCAAAGCCGCGCAGCGCGCGTGAATCGTCGTAGACGGCGGTCAGCGTGACATTGGCCCAGAACAGCGAGCCGTCCTTGCGCACGCGCCAGCCCTCGTCCTCGACGCGCCCGGCGCGCCGGGCCAGGTCGAGGTGCCGCGCCGGCTTGCCGGCGGCGATGTCCTCCTGCGGATAGAACAGCGAAAAATGGCGGCCGATGATCTCGTCGCGGCGGTAGCCCTTGATATAGGACGCGCCGGAATTCCAGCTGACGATATGACCGCCGGGGTCGAGCATGAAGATCGCGTAGTCCTTGACCCCCTCCACCAGCAGGCGCAGCGATTCCTCGCTCTGGCGCAGCGCCTCGGCGGCGCGGCGCTGCTCGGTCAGGTCGCGCGTGACCTTGCCGAAGCCGATCAGCCGGCCCTCGGGGTCGCGCAGGGCGGTGATGACGACGTTGGCCCAGAAGCGGCTGCCGTCCTTGCGCACGCGCCAGCCCTCGTCCTCGAAGCGGCCCAGTTCGGCGGCCGCCTTGAGCTCGGCGTCGGGCCAGCGCCGGGCCACCGCGTCGGGCGTATAGAACTGCGAGAAATGCTTGCCCAGGATCTCCTCGCGCCGGTACCCCTTGATGCGGGCTGCGCCCTTGTTCCAGCTTGAGACATGGCCACCCACGTCGAGCGTGAAGATGGCGTAGTCCTGCACGGCTTCCACCAGCGTCCGGTAGGGGGTGTCGGCGGCGTTCGGATGGTCCGGGCCATTGGCCTCGAGGCTGCTGGCGTTGCCGGCAAGGGGTTGTGGATCGTCGGGGCGTCTTGTCATGGGATGGGTGGGGCGACGTGCCGGCGCTGCCGGCGCATCCGATCCTGATGGTGCGGTAAGGATACGCCTGCTTGCGCTGCGCTGGCACCCGCCCGCACGGCCAAGTGCAGCACGGACGTCCCGGCAGGCCGGCGCACGGCAACGTCGGACGCTTCCGTGCCGGGAATCGGAATGTACGGATTGTCTGGCCAGGGCGGCTCAATAGAATGGACGCACGAGGTTCTCAAGGTCTCACTGCCCACAGCGCCGATGACACAGTCCGACGATCGCCAGCCGCAGCGCGAAGCCATGCCGTGCAGCACGTGTTGCCAGATGGCCGGCGCCTGCCCTGACTGCGCACCGGCCGGCCAGGCATGTGGCGCGCCGGGCATCGAAGCGGCGCAACGCATGGTGCGCCTGCGCAAGGGCGAATTCCTGTACCTGATGGGAGACCCGGTGACATCGGTCTATGCCATTCGCGTCGGCACCATCAAGACCCATGTCACCACCGAGGACGGGCGCACCCAGGTGGTCGCCTTTCACTTTCCCGGCGACATGGTCGGGCTGGACAGCCTGGTGCGGCCGCACTATGCGTCGTACGCCACCGCGCTGGAAGACACCAAGCTGTGCCTGTTCACCGTGGACGCGCTGCGCCTGGCCGCGGCCACGCTGGCGCCGTTCGGCCGGCAGCTGCTGCTGGCACTGGACGGCCAGCTGCAGCGCGCGCGGGCGGTGCAGACCATGCTGGCGCTGATGACCGCCGAAGAGCGCCTGGTGACGTTCCTGCTGTGGCTGGCGGACGGCCTGGCGCTGCGCGGCTATTCATCGTCGGCCTTTGTGCTGCGCATGAGCCGCGAGGAAATCGGCAGTTATATCGGCCTGACGCTGGAAACGGTGAGCCGGCAGTTCTCGCGGCTGGCCGAAGGCGGCCTGATCACGGTACGGCACCGCACCATCACGCTGCTCGACAAGGCCGCGCTGCGGGCCATTGCCGCGCGCCCGATGATCCTCGCCCATCCGCCCGCGCCGCGCTTGCGCAGGGCCGGCGACGCAACCGCACCCGCGCGAGGCTGACATGGAACCGGCCAGGACACCCGCAGCAAGCGATCCCGACATGCATCGGGAAGCGGATGCCGACCGCCTGCGCCAGATCGAGACGCTGAACCTGTCCTACCTGCTGCTGGTACAGCGGCTGATGCGCGAGAACGAGGCCGAGGCGTTGTTCCGGCTCGGCCTGGGTCGCGAGATGGGCCGCCTGCTGGCATCGCTGACGCCGACGCAGGTCATCGCGCTGGCGCGGTCCAGCCTGATGCTGTACCGCTTCCGGCTGGATGACAGCCTGCTGGTGGCCGCACTGACCGGGGCCGCGCCGCCGCACGCCTTGCACGGCATGCATGCCGCGATCGTGATGGCATCGCGGCGGGATTGAGACACGACTTCTGGAATCGGAGGGTATATGACGGGCAATGCGATCACGCATGTCGATCTGAAGCGGATGACCATGGCCGCCGACCGCCGCGGCGGGTGGCCGCCCGCGGCCGACCGCACCGAAATCGCCGGCACGCTGCAGATGCAGGACATCGTCCAGGCCCTTGGCGCCGAGGCCGCCGAGCAGCGCTGCATCGAAGCCGGCCTGGAAACGCTGGCCATGGCGGGGCACCCGCCGGTGCGGGCGGTGGCCTCGGTGGGCCATGGCCGGCAGCCGGCGCTGGAGTTCCATGTCGATGCGGACATCAAGACCTGCGTCGCGCTCGACCGCACCCTGCAGCAAGCCATCGCCAGCCGCTTCACCAGCGTGCTGCCGCCCGGTCTGGCGGTATCGGTGCTGCCGCTGGACATCTATGTGCGCGAATGCGGCGGGCAGGACCAGGGGCCCGAGGCGCCGGCCTGGGGCGAGTGCGCGCGCGAGCTGCTGTCCGGCGGCGAGATGCAGCAGCGGCTGGCGGTGGTATGCGCCTATCTGTCGGTATTGCAGGACGCGCAAAGCCTTGCCGAGCGGCTTGGCTACCTGCAGCAGAACCTGCTCGACCAGGGCCAGGAGGCGCTGTCCTGGCGCCTGCGGCGGCACCGCAGCGTCGAGGGACGCTCGCTGGCGCAGGCGCTGGAGGGGCTGGCCCGCGCCGCGGACGGCGCGCTGTATGAGTCCGGCACCCGCTACAGCCGGGAGCGGGCCAGCTACCAGGTCGAACAGATGCAGCAGGTGCATGACCAGATCGCGCGCTTTCGGGACAGCTGCCGGCTGGCGCAGCCGCAGTCCGGTCCCCGGCACGCCGCGGGCTGAGGGCGCGCTGGGGTCAGATGCCGGCCATGCAGGTGTACTTGATCACCAGGTAGTCGTCGATGCCGTAATGCGAGCCCTCGCGGCCCACGCCGGATTGCTTGACGCCGCCGAACGGCGCCACCTCGTTCGAGATCAGGCCCGTATTGACGCCGACCATGCCGTATTCCAGCCGCTCCGAGACGCGCCAGACCCGGCCCAGGTCGCGCGCATAGAAGTAGCTGGCCAGGCCGAACTCGGTGTCGTTGGCCATGGCGACCACGTCGTCCTCGGTGTCGAAGCGGAACAGCGGCGCGAGCGGGCCGAAGGTTTCCTCGCGCGCCACCAGCATGCCGGGCGCGACGTCGGCCAGCACCGTCGGCTGGAAGAAGGAGTGCCCGAGCGCGTGGCGCTGGCCGCCTTGCAGCAGGCGGGCACCCTTGCCAAGCGCATCGGCGATATGCTCCTCGACCTTGGCCACGGCCTTGTCGTCGATCAGCGGGCCGATGCGCACGCCGTCGTCCATGCCGTTGCCCACCTTCAGCGCCGCCACTGCGGCGACCAGCTTCTGCGCAAATGCCTCGTACACGCCGGACTGCACGTAGATGCGGTTGGCGCAGACGCAGGTCTGACCGGCATTGCGGTACTTGGAAACGATCGCGCCTTCGACGGCGGCGTCGAGGTCGGCATCGTCGAACACGATAAAGGGCGCGTTGCCGCCCAATTCCATCGACACCTTCTTGATGGTGGCGGCGGTCTGCGCCATCAGCACGCGTCCGACTTCGGTCGAGCCGGTGAAGGTCAGCTTGCGCACCAGCGCATTGCTGCTCATCTCGCCGCCGATCGCGCTGGCCGAGCCGGTCACTACCGACAGCACGCCGGCGGGGATGCCGGCACGCTCGGCCAGGGCCACCAGCGCCAGCGCCGTCAGCGGCGTCTGCGAGGCGGGTTTGACCACCATGGTGCAGCCGACCGCCAGCGCCGGGCCGGCCTTGCGGGTGATCATGGCGGCGGGGAAGTTCCACGGCGTGATCGCGGCACAGACCCCGACCGGTTCCTTGGTCACCACGATGCGCTGGTTGCTGACCGGGGCGGGAATGGTATCGCCATAGACGCGCTTGCCTTCCTCGGCAAACCATTCGATGAACGAGGCCGCGTAGGCGATCTCGCCGCGCGCCTCGGCGATCGGCTTGCCTTGCTCCGCGGTCATGATGCGGGCCAGGTCTTCCTGGTTCGCCATGATCAGCTCGAACCATTTGCGCAGCAGCGCCGAGCGTTCCTTGGCGGTGCGGGCGCGCCATGCCGGCAGCGCGCGGTTGGCGGCCTCGATGGCCTGGCGGGTCTGTTCGGCGCCCAGCTGCGGCACCTGGCCGACGCGCTCGCCGGTGGCGGGATTGGTCACGTCGATGCGGCGCTCGCCATCGATCCAGCGGCCGTCGATCAAGCACTGCTGCCGCAGCAGCGAGGAATCCTGGAGGTTCAGCATGGTTGTCTCGGTGTATGCCGGCAGTGGCGCCGGGTCTTTGTCGTTGGGCCGGAGACAACGATTGTAATCCCGCTACCCGGGGGTGGTTCCGGACGGTGCCTTGGCGGACGGCGCCTCGATGCCCCAGTCGCCGCATTCGAGCCAGTCGTCGCCGAGCAGTTCGACGGGATGCTGGGTGCGGCTGGAGCCGTTGCCGCAGCGCATCGAGTCGACCGGGCAGTATTGGTCGCAGCCCCAGCAGATGCGCTCGGGATGGCTGGGATGGATGGGAAATTTCTTGGCCATGATGGCCGATTATGTCGACGCTTCCGGATCCCGGACTTGTGCGGGATCAAGGCGGCATCAACGGCGCCGTGACGCCAGGTCAGGGTCAAGATCAACGCCAGCCGTCGGCGTCGAGGCGCGTCCAGCGGTCGGGCGCTTCGCCGTCGTCGGACGCAAGCAGCAGTGTCTGGCCGCAGTGGCCGCAGCGGTACACGAACGCATTCTGTCCGCTCGCCATGCGCAGCGTCGCCGAGATCGCCAGTTGCGGATGCGGCGGCACATGGCCGGGGCGGTCCAGTTGCGACTCGCACAGGTCGCATAGAGACATGGTGGTTTCCTCCGCGCGAATGGCTGCGCCTGTAATGCTGTGGTGCAGCATTCGCTGTTTCAGTATAGCGGTGCAGCTCCGATACGACAGGTGCGCGAACGCACGCTACTCGCCAAGGAACTCGGCCACCACTTCCATGCCTTCAATGTGATCTGCCACCACCTTGGCGATGGTAATCAGCGGTATCGCGAGCAACATTCCCCACACGCCCCACAGCCACGTGAACAACAGCAGCGCCACGAACACCGCCACCGCGTTCATGCGCGCCATGCGGCCGGTCATCCACGTGGTGATGACCGAACCGATCAGCGTCGCGATCAACAGCGAGCCGCCCGCCGCCGCGGCGGCCATCCCCAGCGTGCCGAACTGCATGAACGTGACCATGCCCAGGCACAGCGCGATCGCCAGCGCGCCGAAGTAGGGCACCAGGTGCAGCGCCGCCGCCGCGATCGACCAGCTGCCGGCATTGTCGACTCCAAGCCATTTGAGCAGCAGCCAGGTGCACACGCCCAGGCCGGCGTTGGTCACCAGCAGCATCCCCATGTAGCGGCGGATCGAGCGGTTGACCTCGTCCAGCATGTGCACGCTGATCTTCTTTTCCGAGATGGTGGTGCCCACCATCTTGATGAACTTGCGCTTGAAGGTATCGCCGGCAAGCATCAGGAAATACAGCAGGAACACCACCACCACCGCCTGCGCCGCCATGGTGAAGATGCTGACCGAGCCGGCCAGCAGCATGTTGTTGATCTGGCCCGCCGACTGCTCCACTACAACGTGGGTGCCGCGCGCCGGCGGCGGCTGGCCGGTGCCGCTGAGCACGGTGGCGGCGCGGCGTATCTTCTGCCACATCGAGTCGTCGCCGCTGAGCAGCGCGCCGACGGATCGCGACAGCTTGCTCGCCATCTCCGGCAGGCTGTTGATCATCGACTCGACCTGGCCCTGCAGCAGGTAGGCGCCGCTGAGCAGGGCGGCGAGCAGTGCCAGCAGCACGATGGTGCTGGCCAGCGAGCGCGCCAGTCCCAGCCGCTGCAGCGCGCACACCAGCGGGTCGAGCAGGTAGGCCATCACCACCGCGATTACCACCGGCACCAGGAAGTCGCGCGCCACGTGCACGGCGTACAGCGAGAACAGCACCGCCAGCACCATCAGCGCGGTGCTGGCGCGATGCAGCGCGCCGGCGACGGCGGCATCGGTCAGCAGCGCGGGCGCTGGCGTGGACAGATCGGCGGCGGCGGCGTCGGCGGGGCGGCCAGCGTCGGTCAGTTGCGGGACGGGCTGCGCTGGCGGCAGCCCCGGGGCGGTGGGATCGGGAACAGTCGACATAGCCGGGCGCTTCGGCAAAAGGCCTGGCGCTACCCTCGAAGATAGCTTGCTGGCAGGCGATGGCTGTCGGACGCCGCCGCCTGCCGGTGTCAGACAAGCGCGGCAGTGCGCATGCATGCGCCGCGCAAACGACACCGCCCGGCGGCCAGCATGGCGCTGGCGGCCGGGCGGCGGGTAGCGGACCGGGCGACTTCAGCCCGTCACGGTCTTGGTCTCGAGGAACTCGGCGATGCCTTCGGGGCCGTACTCGCGACCGTTGCCGGAAGTCTTGTAGCCGCCGAAGGGCGCGGTGATATCCATCACCGCGCCATTGATGCGCACATTGCCGGCGCGCAGGCGCGCCGCCAGCCTGCGTGCGCGCGCCGGATCGGACGAGGCGACATAGGCGGCGAGGCCGAAGTCGGTGTCGTTGGCGATGGCCACGGCTTCCTCTTCGCTGTCGTACGGCAACAGGCACAGCACCGGCCCGAAGATCTCCTCGCGGGCGATGGCCATGTCGTTGCGCACGTCGGCGAAGATGGTCGGGCGGGCATAGAAGCCGCGCTCGAGGCCGTCGGGGCGGCCCGGGCCGCCGGCGGCCAGCCGTGCGCCTTCCTCGATGCCGACGCCGATCAGGCGCTGCACCTTGTCGTACTGGCCGCGGTTGGATATCGGGCCCATCTTGGTGTGGGGATCGGACGGATCGCCGACCTTGACCGCATTGGCCACCGCCGCCGCGATCTGCACGGCTTCCTCGTAGCGTGCGCGCGGTACCAGCACGCGCGTGGGAGCCACGCAGGTCTGGCCCGAATTGACCATGCACTGGGCCACGCCGCTGGTCACCGCGGCCTGCAGGTCGGCGTCGTCCAGCACGATCAGCGGCGACTTGCCGCCCAGTTCCTGCGCCACGCGCTTGACGGTGGGGGCGGCGCTGATAGCCACTTCCACACCGGCGCGGGTCGAGCCGGTGATCGATACCATGTCGACCTGAGGATGCGACGACAGCGCGGCGCCGACCACGCGACCTTCGCCATAGAGCATGTTGAACACGCCCGGCGGCGTGCCGGCGGCATCCATGATCTCGGCGAAGATCTGTGCGTCCAGCGGCGCGATCTCCGAGGGCTTGAGCACCACGGTGCACCCCGCCGCCAGCGCCGGCGCCACCTTGGCCGCGATCTGGTTCAGCGGCCAGTTCCACGGCGTGATCAGCGCGGCCACGCCGATGGCCTCGCGCAGCACCAGGCTCTTGCCGCGCGGGCTTTCGAAAGCAAAGTCGCGCAGCGCCTGCAATGTCGCCTGCAATTGCCCCAGCCCGATCGCTGCCTGCAGGTTGGTGGCCAGCGTGATCGGTGCGCCGATCTCCTGGCGCACCGCCTGCGCCAGGTCGGGCATGCGCGCCTGGTAGGCGGCGATGATGCGCTCGAGCAGCGCAATGCGGGTTTCGCGGGTGGATAGCGACCACGCCGGGAAGGCCTCGCGCGCGGCGGCGACGGCGCGGTCCACGTCCGCGGCGGTGCCCATGGCGAGCCTGCCTGCCACCGCTTCGGTGGCCGGGTCGATGATGTCGGCCTGGGTGGCGCCCTCGGCGGGCTGCACCCATTTGCCGTGGATATAGAACTTGTCGACGATATGCATGCCGGTTGCCTCGATGGATTGGCGTCCGCTCAGGCCGGACGGTCGCCGATGATGGTGGCGCGGTTCATGTGGCGCACCGCGGGGAAGTAGTCCTGCACGGCGTAATGCTGCGTGGAGCGGTTGTCCCACAGCGCGATCGTGTCCGGCTGCCAGCGCAGCCGCACCTGGTACTCGGGTGCGGCGGCCTGGCGGTACAGGTACTGCATCAGGTCCAGTTCCGCCGGCCGGAAGTCGGAGCCGAAGCGATACGGCTGTTCCTTGGCGAAGTTGGCGAAGTGCGTGGTGAAGGCCTCGTTGACGAACAGGATCTTTTCGCCGGTCTCCGGATGGGTGCGTACCACCGGGTGCACCATGGGCGGATACTTGGCGCGCATCTCCGCATACTTCTCCTCGCTCAGCGCGGTGCCGAACGCGGGCATGGCATCGTGCACCGCCTTCAGGTTGGCAATGCGGTCCTTCATCTCCTGCGGCAGGTTGTCGTAGGCCGCGGCCATGTTGATCCAGATGGTGTCGCCGCCGACCTCGGGGCACTCCAGGCAGCGCAGCATCGAGCCCATCGACGGGATCTCGCGCCACGACACGTCGGAGTGGTACAGGTTCTCGCGGCCGCGGGTCTTGTCGTTGCGGCCGAACACCACCAGTTCAGGATGCTCCGGATGGTTGGTGAACATCGGGTGGACTTCGAGCTCGCCGAAGCGCCGCGCCACCGCTACGTGCTGGGCCGGCGTGATGGCCTGCTTGCGGAAGAACAGCACCTTGTACTTCAGCAGCGCGCGGCGCAGCGAGAGATAGGTGTCGTGGTCGAGGGTCTCGCGGAAATCGATGCCCTCGACCTCGGCGCCGATGGTCGGCGTGCAGCGGCGCACGGTGAAGGGAAACGGCTCCGGCTCGAGCGCCCGGTAGTCATGCGGGCTGATGGTGGCGGGTGCGGTGGCTTGCATGGTGGGTCTCCTTGGTAGTGTTTGTGCCAATGCAGATGGGACTCAGCGGAGCGCGGCCCTGAGCAGGTCCGCGGCCTTTTCGCCGATCATGATGGCCGGCGCGTTGGTGTTGCCGCCGACCAGGTTCGGCATGATCGAGGCATCGGCGACGCGCAGGCCCTGCACGCCGCGCACGCGCAGTTCCGGGTCGACCACGGCCATGTCGTCGACGCCCATCTTGCAGGTGCCGACCGGGTGGTAGACCGTATCGGCGTGGTTGCGCACGAAGTCCTGGATCGCCGCCTCGTTGCCGCTGTCGGGGCCGAACGCATCGGTCAGCACCTCGCGCCCGCCGTGCTGCGCCAGTGCGGGCTGGGCGAAGATGCGGCGAATCGCGCGCACCCCTTCGACCATGCCGGCCATGTCTTCCTCGGCCGACAGGAAGCGCGGATCGATCAGCGGCGCTTCGCGCGTGTCGGCGCTGCGCAGGCGCACGTGGCCGCGGCTCTTGGGGCGCAGCACGCAGGCATGGCAGGAGTAGCCATGACCGAGATTGCCCAGGTTGCGGTTGCCTAGCAGCGCCACCGCGAAGTGCAGTTGCAAGTCGGGAATCTCGAGTTCGGGGCGGGTGCGCAGGAACGCGCCGGCCTCGGCGATATTCGAGGTCACCATGCCGGTGCGCGTGCGCCGGTAGCGCATCACCTCGCGCGCGAGCCGCAGCATGCCGCGGCCGGTCTTGCCGAACAGCTCGGTGGTCTGCAGTTGCTTGTTGACGATGATGTCGAGATGATCCTGCAGGTTCTCGCCCACGCCCGGCAGTTCGTGGACCACGTCGATGCCAATCTCGCGCAGGTGCGCGGCCGGGCCGATGCCCGAGGCCAGCAGCAGCTGCGGCGAGTTGAAGGCGCCGCCGCTGAGCACGATCTCGCGCCGCGCGCGCAGCACCTGCACCGTGCCGCCACGGACTACCTCCACGCCGGTGGCGCGCTTGCCGTCGAACAGGATGCGCAGTGCCTGCGTATCGGTCATCACCGCCAGCCCGCGGCGGCCACCGTTCAGCGCGGCGTCGGCTGCGTTGCCGCTGTGCAGGTAGGCGCGCGCCGCGTTCCAGCGCTCGCCGTTGTGCTGCGTCACCTGGTACAGGCCAGCGCCCTCCTGGGTGGCGCCGTTGAAGTCGTCGTTGCGCGGCAGCCCGGCCTGCATCGCGGCCTCGACGAAGCGCTGGGCGAACGGGTTGGGCGAGCGCAGGTCGCTGACGTGCAGCGGACCGTCGTCGCCGTGCAGCGGATCCTGCTTCGCGCCAAGGCGGGGATTGCGCTCGCTGCGGCGGAAGTAGGGCAGCACGTCGTCGAAGCCCCAGCCGCGGCAGCCCAGCGCAGCCCAGTCGTCATAGTCGCGCCGGTGGCCGCGGATATAGACCATGCCGTTGATCGAGGAGCTGCCGCCCAGGCCGCGCCCGCGCGGCTGATAGGAGCGGCGGCCGTTCAGCCCCGCCTGGGGCTCGGTGTAGTAGGCATAGTTGCGCGGCCCGGCCCTGGGCACCACGGCGGCGATGCCGACCGGCGCCCAGATCGCGTAGTGATGGTCATGCGGTCCCGCCTCGAGCAGCGCCACCGTGACGCTGGCGTCCTCGGCCAGGCGCCCGGCCACGGCACAGCCCGCCGATCCCGCGCCGATGACGATGTAGTCGAACTCCGCCGGCGCGCCGGCGGTGTCTTTTGCCCTGGTTTCCAATTGAGTTGTCTCCTGTGTTGCCAGCACGCGGTGATGGTGGGGCGCAGAGCGCTGGTGACGACGGATACTGCCATTACCTGTTATAACAGGTCAATAGGTTATGACGGTACCTGTCATGATAGGTATAATCCGCCTCACACTAATCCGCCTCACTAATCCGCATCACTCAGTTCGGAGCCGCCCGCGGGGCGGGACACACGTGGCGCTGCCCAGGTTCAAAGAGATCGAAAGCGAGATTCGCCAGCGAATCGCCAGCAACACCTTCGCCCCCGGGGCGAAGCTGCCGTCCGAGGCCGAACTGATGGCCGAGTTCGGCGTCAGCCGTATCACCGTGCGGCAGGCCCTGTCCGGCCTGCACAACGCCGGCCTGATCGAGAAAGTGAACGGCAAGGGCAGTTTCGTGACGCGGCCGGCCGATACCCCCAGCCTGGGCGCGCTGACCGGTTTCTACGAGACCGGCCGGGCGCGGGGCCAGTTGGCCTACGGCAAGCTGGCATCGGTGCGGCTGTTGCGGGCGCCGCCTCATGTGGCGGCGGCGCTGAGCCTGCAGCCGGGCGAGAAGGTGCTGAGCGTGGCCACGGTGCGCTACTGGGACGACGTGGCGGTCGCGTATTTCAACCTGATGGGGCCCGAGCCGCTGATGCGCCGCATGGTGCAGGAAGATGTCGAGACCAACGACGCCATGGCGCTGTTCGAAAGCCGGCTGGGGTATCGCTTTCGCGACGTGGCGATGGAAGCCAGCGCGATCCCGGCGCCGGCCGACGTGGCCCGCAAGCTCGGCGTCGCCGAAGGGCTGCCGTTGTTGCGCCTGCGCTGCACGCCGTACGACATCGACGGCACGCCGCTGTTCTGCGCGGACTTGCTGTTCCGGCCGGACCGCTATGCCTACAAGTGGACGCTGACGCGCTAAAGTGCCGAGTCCAAGGCCGGCGGTTGCAGCAAGCGCCGCAACGGCGCGCCGAGCCCGCAGTCATCAGGTACCCGCACGGTAACTTTTACCGGCCGCACGTACTTCTTACTGCGGCGCAGGACCCGCGGCGGCGCCGTGCCCGCGGCGCCGCAGCGCTGCACTCACCCACCCAATCTGGTACGTCAGTTGCGTCTTCTCCAGCGCAGCGGCGCCATCGGCGCCTCGCCGGCAGGCTGCGCCATGCAGCAAGGCTTGCCGCCAACCTGCCAGATGGAGGACAACATGAAAACACCCTTGCGCATCGGCACAGCCTTGCTCGCACTTGGCATCCTGGCGGGTTGCACCGCCACCGGCAGCACCAGCGGTTCCGGCTCGCTATCCGGATCGGGTTCGGTGACGGAACAGAACCGCAGCCGCAGCACGCCTGGGGCCGGCACATCCACCGGCACCTCCGGCGCGACCAGCACCACCAGCCCGAGCGGTACCTCGAGCGGCGGCAGTGGCGCCGCCAGCGGTTCCGGCACCGCCCGCTGACGACGGCGCAGCCGCCTGCGCCAGCACGGGCGGCTGCGTTGTCATGCCTTCCCGCTATCGGTCGCGCCCGGTATTGACGCGTTCGTCGCGCCGCGCCGGCACGATGCCTTCATCGGCCAGCCGCTGCTGCAGGTCGTTGTTGGCCACGTACTTGAAGTCCTTGTCGATTTCCCTGGTGATCACATCAGTGACGCTGGACGGCAGGGTCTTGCGCAACAGCCCCAGGAAGCGCGGCGCCGCGATCAGCGCCAGTTCATCGAAGCGCTGCTTGTTGCGCGCGTCGTCGAGGTAATCGGCCACGCGCCGGGCAAACAGCTGCGCTTCCTGATGCAACTCGTCCTCGCCCGCCGAAGACGTGACCGTCGACGGTCCGACCTGGTGAGCGCCGGGGTGTCCCGCATCGCCCTGGGCGGCGGCCTGTCCGCGGCGGCCGTAGGCGTCGCGGCGCAGGTCGGCGCGGTCGGCATGCGCGGCCGCGTCGGTGATTTCCTCGACGACTTCCAGCGGCGCGCTGTCGCCGTGCGAGGCAAAGATGCGGGCGACGGATTCATCCGCCACCAGGATCCAGATGTTCTTCATGATCGCTCCGGTTGCCGGCCCGAACACAGGGCCCTCCGGCAACCGTTGCAAGGGATACGCCATCCGGACTGGCGCCACGTTTTGGCTGCAGGCGGCGCCAGACGCGGCCTGAGATGCCGGTCGCGGCACACGGTTGCAGTATCGACAGGCAAACCGTGCAACTTTTTCAGGCAACCGGCACTGGGCGCTCAGGCGCCAGGGCGGTAGCGATCGGATTACCAGACGCCGAAGAACACCCCGGCCTGCTTGTACACGTTGGTCTTGGCCGCGACCTCTTCGTTGGTCACCGTCACGCGCGGCTTGAGCGTGCAGAACCAGTCCAGCAGGCGCAGCCGCATGGCGCTGCGCACGGCTTCATGCCCGGGGTCGGAGCCCAGGTCAAAGTACTCTTCCGGATCGTTGTGCAGGTCGAACAGCTGCGGCCGGAAGCCCTGCCAGTGCACGTATTTCCAGCGCGCATCGCGCACCATCCAGGCGCGGCATTCGCCGGGATGGCGGCCCAGCGCGACGCGCGCGCCGCGATAGGCATAGTCCAGCTCGGAGACCACGGCATCGCGCCACGCACCCGCACCGTCGCGCTCGCTGGCGCGCGTCAGGTCCAGCAGCGAGCGGCCTTCGACGCGGTGGTCGGCCGGCGGCAGCCCCAGTGCATCGAGCACCGTCGGCACCACGTCGACCGCGCTGACCAGGCTGTCCTGCGCGGTGCCGCGGGTGGCATCGGCCTGCGGAGAAGGGTCGTAGACGATCAGCGGGATGTTCTGCACGGTGTCGTAGAACTGCTCCTTCTCGCCCAGCCAGTGGTCGCCGAGGAAGTCGCCATGGTCGGCGGTGAAGACGATCAGCGTGTCGTCCCAGCGGCCCAGCCGGTCCAGCTGTTCCCACAGCAGCCCCAGCCGGTCGTCGATCTGCTGGATCAGGCCCTGGTAGGCGGGGCGCACGGTGTCCGAGACCTCGGCGCGCATGAAGTTGGCGCATTCCTCCTGCGTACGATAGGCCGACAGCACCGGATGCGGGTCTTCCAGTTCGGCGTGGTGGCGCTGCAGTGGCAGGCAGTCATCAAGCGAATAGGCGGCGTGGTACGGCGCGGGCGCGAGGTAGGGCCAGTGCGGCTTGACCAGCGACAGGTGCAGCACCCACGGATCGTCGCCGCGCGCGGCGATGTACTGCATCGCCTGGCCGACGGTGTAGGCGGTCTCGGAATGCGGCTCGGCCACCCGCGCGGGCAGCCCGGCATTACGCATGTGCCAGCCCGAGACGATCTCGCCGTGCGCGTTCTCGGCGCTGATCACATAGTCGGTCCACGGGTCGGCGCTGTCGTAGCCTTGCCGGCGCAGCCAGTCGGCATAGGCGCTGCGCGGCTCGGCATGGTGGCCGTCGTGGCGGTCGACTTCGGTGAAGTGGCCGCTGCGCAGCAGCGTCTCCAGCTCGGTGCCGCCGTCCAGGTGCAGCCGCGTCAGGTTCGCGTGGTCGGGCATCACATGGGTCTTGCCCGCCAGCGCCAGCGCGCGGCCGCTGTGCTTCAGGTATTCGCCCAGCGTGACTTCTCCGACCGACAGCGGCACTCGGTTCCAGGTGGCGCCGTGGCTGCTGACGTAGCGGCCGGTGTAGAAGCTCATGCGGCTGGGGCCGCAGACGCCGGAGGTGACATAGGCGCGGTCGAAGCGCACGCCGCGCGCGGCCAGGGCATCGATATTGCGCGTGCGCAGCGTCGGGTGCCCGTAGCAACCGAGATGGTCGCGCCGCAGCTGGTCGCACATGATGAAGAGGGTATTGCGGATCGTCATGGTCGGTAAGGTTGCGGGAAGCCGGCTGGCGGTGTCAGTCGCCGGTATAGCCCGAGGCCTTGACCACCGGCGCCCATTTGGCGGCGTCGGCCTTCAGCACCCCGGCGAAGGCCTCGGCGGGCCCGGTGGCGGGTTCGAGCCCGAGCTTCAGGAATTTGTCGCGCACGTCGGGCGACTGCAACGCCTTGACGATGGCGGCATTGAGCCGCGCCAGCGCCGCGCGCGGCGTGCCTGCCGGCGCCAGCACGCCATAGCGGCCTTCGCCCTCGATGCCCTGGTAGCCAAGTTCGGTGAAGGTGGGAACCTCCGGCAGCGCCACCGAACGGTGCGTGCCGGAAGTCGCCAGCACGCGGATCTTGCCGGCGCGGTGCATCTCGGTCAGGTCGGCGAGGGTGTCGACCGAGGCCGGCACCTGCCCGCCGACCAGTGCGCTCATCAGCGGCGCCGAGCCGTTGAACGGCACGTGCAGCATGTCGACGCCCACCTGCTTGCCGATCATCAGCCCGAAGAAATGCGGAATGCTGCCGAGCGCGGGCGAGGCGTACGAGTTGTTCTGCGCTCCGGCCCTGAGCCACGCCACGTAATCCTTCAGCGTGCGCGCGGGGCTGCCCGGCCCGGTGGCCAGCGCCAGCTGGAAGTTGGCGGCCTGCGCTACCGGGGTGAAATCGCGCTGGATATCGTAGTTGAGCTTGCGGTAGACCAGCGGCGCGATGGTCATCACCGCCGAGTTGGCCACCACCAGCGTATTGCCGTCGGCGGGCTGCGTGCGCGCGTAGTCCATCACCAGCCGCCCGCCGGCGCCGGGCTTGTTCTCGATCACCACGGTCTGGTTCAGGGTCTCGCGCAGCTTGTCGCCGACCAGGCGCGCGGCCAGGTCGGCGGTGCCGCCGGCGGGGTAGCCCACCAGGATGCGCAGCGGCCGGTCCGACTGCGCGCTGGCCGGCGCGGACCAGGCCGCGGCGACTGCCAGCAGGCATGCGACGAGGCGGGGAACGAAGTTGCTGGGGCTCACGGTGTCTCCTGTCTGTTATGCGCCGGCGGCCGGCTTGCAGAGGAAGCTAACACCCGTCGATATAATTGACAAAGTCAACTAAATCGAAGGTGTGGCATGGCGCGCGACAACGACGGCAACCGCCTGCAGCGGCCCCGCCGGCTGGCCGATTTCATCAACTACCGGGTCTACCATCTGAACCGGGTCGCGCTGGGCGCGGCCGCGCTGCACCTGCGCGCGCGGGCGGGCGTGACGCGGCGCGAATGGCGCATGATTTCCTTCCTGGGGGAGCAGCCCGGCACGCGGCTGACCGAACTGGCGCAGAGCGCCGGCCTCGACAAGGTGCTGGCCAGCCGCGCCGTGCACGCGCTCGTGGAACGCGGCCTGGTGCGCCGGGAAACGCGCGCGCAGGACCGGCGTGCGGCCGCGTTCACGCTGACGGAGGAGGGCGAGGCGGTCTACCGCGCCGCCTTTGCGCAGGCGCGCGACTTCAATACGCAATTGGCCGCCTGCCTGACGGCCGAAGAGGCGCGGGTGCTGTCGCGCTGCCTCGACAAGCTGCAGGCGCAGGCCGGCGCCATGCTGGCCGAGGCCCAGGCGTTGCCGCAGCCGGCGGGCGAGGCGCCGGCGTGGGAGCTGCAGCGGGTATGGCGCGGGGAGAAGGGGTAGGCCGCGCACGCCTGCAGCCTTCAATCCCGCGCGGCTGACTTGGGGCCGGCAGATCCCACGCCCTGGCCCTCGGCAAATGCCGAGGCCGCCTCGAGCAGCCACGCGCGCAGATGCTGCATGGCATGGCTCATCGGGCGCGTATCGGGCTGTACCAGGTAATACGCGCTGGTGGAGCGCAGCGAGCGGTGCACGGGGCTCACCAGTTGCCCGCTCGCCAGATACTCTTCCACCAGGAAATGCGGCACCAGGCCGATGCCCAGGCCGGCCCGCGCCGCGGCGATCACCATGCTGTGGTGGTCGAAGCGGGCCCCGCGCATGGCGTTGACGTCATCGATGCCGGCTGCCTCCATCCATTGCTTCCAGCCGAAACTGCGCGTGGCCAGGTGCAGCAGCGGCGCATGCGCGATGTCGTTCGCGTCAAGGCGCTTCTTGCGGCCGAACAGCTGCGGGTGGCACACCGCCACGGATTCCTCGCCGAACAACAGATCCGCCCGCGCGCCGGGATAGACCGCTTCGCCGAAGTGGATCGCCGCATCGTAGGGCGTGCCGTCGAACAGGAACACGTCGGACTGGGCGCTGATATTGACCACCACCCGGGGATGGCGCGCGTAGAAATCGGGCAGCCGCGGGATCAGCCATTCGACCGCCAGGGTCGGCACGCACGCCAGCTCGACGGTGCCGCCTGCGCCTTCATGCGCCATCACCTCCAGCGTGTCGCGCTGCAGCTTGCGCAGCATCTCGCGCACCTGGACGCTGTAGAGCGCGCCGGCCGCGGTCAGCGTGATGCGCTGGTTGGCGCGGTGGAAGAGTTGCACGCCGAGCAGGCTTTCCAGCGCGGCAATCTGGCGCGATACCGCGCTTTCCGTGATGAACAGGTCGGCGGCGGCGCGGCGCAGGTTGAGGTGCAGCGCGGCGGCTTCGAAGGCGCGCAGGCTGGAAAGGCTGGGAAGGCGTTGCCGCATCGCGGGAAGGGAAGGGTAGTTGATGACATAAAGTCATCATCCTATACCGAAATCTCGCTTGAACCGGCGGACTTGATGAGAAATGATTCAGCCCTGGTGCCGCGGCCCCCACCATCGCGGCACCGCCATAACGACAACCATCAGGTAGACAGGAAAACAACAATGAAACGCTTGTTCAGCGCGCTGGCCGCCGGCACTTTCGCCTTTGGCATGACCCTATCCGGCATCGTCGCCGCCGAGGATTTTCCCGCCAAGCCCGTCCGCATCATCGTGCCGTACCCGCCGGGCGGCACCACCGACATGGTGGCGCGGCTGGTCGGCGAACGGCTCGCGCTGCAATGGAAGCAACCGGTGCTGGTGGAGAACCGGCCCGGTGCGGGCGGCATCGTGGGCACCGGCGTCGCCGCCAAGTCCACCGCCGACGGCTATACGCTGCTGATGGGGTCGGTGGGCGAGTTCGGCATCAATCCCACCCTGTACAAGAAGCTGCCCTATGACGCCGTGGCCGATTTCGCGCCGGTGACGATGGTGGCGCGCGTGCCCAACGTGGTGGTGCTGTCGCCCGCCTTTGCCGAGCGCGCGCACGTGCAGACGCTGGCCGAGTTCATTACCTACCTGAAGGCCAATCCGAAGCGCGTCAACATGGCGTCGGCGGGCAACGGCACCTCGACGCACCTGGCCGGCGAGCTGTTCCAGCGCATGACCGGCACCGAGATGAGCCACGTCGCCTACAAGGGCAGCAGCCCGGCGATTGCCGACCTGATGGGCGGCAGCGTCGACGTGATGTTCGACAACCTGCCGGCATCGCTGCCGTTCGTGCGCTCCGGCAAGCTCAAGGCGCTGGCGGTGACCACGCCGGCGCGCTCGTCCGCGCTGCCCAACGTGCCGACCGTGGCCGCCGCCGGTCCGGTGGCGGGCTTCGACGCCAGCCCGTGGTTCGGCCTGCTGGCGCCGCGCGGCGTATCCAGCGCGGTGGCGCAGAAGATCAGCCAGGACCTGGCGCGCGCGCTCGGCGATCCCGCCGTGCAGTCCCGCATGCGCGACCTCGGCGCGGAACCCGCGCCGAGCACTCCCGAAGCCTTCGCCGAGGTGCTGAAGAAGGACCGCCAGAAGTGGGGCGAGGTCGTGCGCCTGTCCGGCGCTTCGGTGGACTGAAAGCCGTCATTGATTTCCATCTCGTTATCCGGCCGATGAGCCCTACCTGCATCATGAGCAATAACATCAACCAACTCGTTTCCCTGCACCTTGGCGCCGCCGGCGCCGAGCGCCTGTCCGCGCTGGTGAGCGCGCCCACGCAGCTGCCGGCCGGCGCAGCCGGGCGCCCGTCGCGCGCGGAGATTGCCCATGCGCTGAACCTGGTGCTGTTCGCCGGCATCCTGGAGCGCGTGCCGACCGGCAAGGCCTACACCGAAGACGTGGCCGCAGCGGGCGGCAAGGTCCACTTCGACCATGGCGCGCTGCGCACCGTGCGCTGGCCCGACCACGGCGCGCTGCCAGCCGGCGAGGCCGCCTTCACGCGTATCCTGCGGCCGCTGGGCTACCGCCTCAACGGCACCTATCCGCTCGACCGCATCGGCATGACCGGGCGCTCGTACGCGCATGAAGACGCGCCGGAAGAGATCGCGCAGTTCTTTGTCAGCGAACTGCACCCGGAGCGTTTCAGTGAAGGCTTCCAGCAGGCCGTCAGCCGCGTCCTGGAAACTTCGGTCGATCCGCTGACGCCGCGCGCGCAGGCACTGCTGTGGGAGCTCGAGCGCGAAGGGTCGTTGCCGCTGGCGGATGCCGGCGAGCTGATCGGTGCGCTGGCGCGCTGCTTCGAACGCCATCACGCAGCGCCGCGGCTGGCCGATTACGAGGCCCTGCTGGCTGAATCGGCCGAGATGGCGTGGATCGCCACCGAGGGCAATGCCTTCAACCACGCCACCGACCGCGTCGAAGACGTGTTCGCCCTGGCCGAGGCGCAGAAGCGCCTGGGCCGGCCGATCAAGGACAAGGTCGAAGTGTCGCGTAGCGGCCGCGTGCGCCAGACCGCGTTCCGCGCCGACCCGGTGCGCCGCGCCTTTGTCGGCGCGGACGGCGCCGAGGTGGTGCGCGAGGTGCCGGGCTCGTTCTACGAGTTCATCAGCCGCGACCGCTACGTCGATGACGCGCAGGCGGTCACGCGCACCGACCTGGGCTTCGATGCGGGCAATGCGCAGGGCATCTTCAAGATGACCGCCGCGGCATGCTGACGCCGAGCCGACCATGACCGTCGCCTACCCGTTCGTTCCCGCGCTGCGCGAGCCGGAAGGCTCGCCGATCCGCGAGCTGTTCAAGTACCTGTCGGATCCGGAGATGATCTCCTTCGCGGGCGGCTATCCGTCCGCCGCGCTGTTCGATGCCGACGGCATCGGCGCCGCATCCGCGCAGGTGCTGCGCGAGCGGCCCGCCGAATGCCTGCAGTACGGCGCTACCGAAGGCGCGCCCGTGCTGCGCGACGCCCTCGTGACGCTGATGGCCGGGCGCGGTGCCGCCGTGACGCGGGACCAGCTGCTGGTCACCAGCGGCTCGCAGCAGGGCTTCGATTTCCTGGTACGAGCGCTGGTCGAGCCGGGCAGCGTGGTGCTGGTCGAGGAGCCGACCTATTCGGCGACATTGCAGGCGCTGCGGCTGGCGGGCGCCGACGTGCGCGGCGTGCCGTCCGACCAGCACGGCATGGACGTCGACGCGCTCGCGGCGATGCTGGCCGACGGCGCGGCGCGCCCGCGGCTGATCTACACCGTGCCGACCTTCGCCAACCCGACCGGCGCCACGCTGTCGCCCGCGCGCCGGCTGCGGCTGCTGGAGCTGGCGGCGCGGCACCAGGTGGTACTGGTCGAAGACGATCCCTATGGCGCGCTGAGCTTCGACGGCGCCGCGCCGCCGTCGCTGCTGGCGCTGTGCGACCAGGTGCCCTGCGCCCGTCCGTGGCTGGTGCACCTGGCCAGCCTGTCGAAGACGCTGGCGCCCGGCCTGCGCATCGGCTGGATGGTGGCCGCGCCGGAAATCATCCGCCGCGCGGTGATTGCCAAGCAGGTGTCGGATCTCTGCACGCCGCCGTGGATCCAGCTGGCGGTCGCGCAATACCTGGCGGACGGGCGGCTGCCGGCGCAGGTGGAGCGCGAGATCGCGTTCTACCGCGACAAGCGCGACCGGCTGGCCCAGGCGCTGTGGCAGGCCTTCGGCGAGCGGATCCGCTTTGCCTTGCCGGCTGGCGGCATGTTCCTGTGGGCTGCGCTGGAGGGCGTCGACGATGCCGCCGCGCTGCTGCCGCATGCGATCGCCGAAAAGGTGTTGTTCGTACCCGGGGCCGGCTTCTACGCGCAGCGCCGCGCACGGCCCGCGTTCCGGCTGTCGTTCGCCGGCGCGGCGCCGGAGCAGATCGCCGAAGGCGTGGCGCGGCTGAAGCGTGCGGCGGCGCGCCTGGACGCGGCTGGCTGACGCGAGCGCGGGTGCGCCGGTCCGGGGTTCATTCGTCGTCCGCCGGCAGCATCCGGCCGCGCCGCGGCATCTCGGAGTCCAGCACCAGGCGGCCGTGGACCCGCCCGTTCATGCGCGTGACGTAATGCGTGCACTCTTCCATATGCGCCGACATCAGCGCGCGCACCGTCTCGGCGTCGCGCTGGCGTGCCGCCTCGACAATGCGCTTGTGGAACTTGACGTTGGCCGCGCCGAATTTCTCGTGCTCGCACGCAGGGGTGTCGTTGCCGAATACCACCAGCTGGCGAATCATCTCGTTGATCAGCTCGCATGAGAACCGCAGCATCGGGTTGGGATTGGCGGCGGCCAGGATGTCGTGGAAGGTCAGGTCTTCCTGGCGCTGGTCCAGCAATGGGGTCGCCGCCGCGGCCGAGGCCGGGTCGCACAGGTCGATGGTGCGCTCCAGCGCCTTGAAATCGTCATCGGTCAGATGCGGCACCGCGCCGGCGGCCAGCTCCGGCTCCAGCAGCCGGCGCACGGTGTAGATGTCGGCAATGCCGACGTCCTTGAAGAACAGGTAGTTCTGCATCAGCTGGAAGGTGCGGTCCAGCGGCACTTCGACGATCGTGCCGCCGCCCGCCGGCCCGGTGCTGACCCGGATCAGGCCCTGTACCTCCAGCGACTTCAGTGCCTCGCGGATGGTGCTCTTGCTGACCGAGAACATCTGCTGCAGCTTGACCTCGTGCGGCAGCTTGTCGCCCGGGCGCAGGTTGCGCTGGGTAATCAGCCGCTTGAGCTCTTCCGCCACCAGGTCCGCGCGCTTCTGCTTGCGGATCTCGATGGCGCCGGTCTTGCCCTCCCGAAACATCGCCATTGCTCTTTCCTTGTCATGCGCCGCAAGCCATGGAGGCCCGGGCGCTTGCATTCTAGCCAAGCGCGCCGGCGCAGGGCCGCGGCTTGCCCCAGGCGCGTGCATGCTGCCCGATTCACTGGCATGGCCGGGGCTCCGCACGCACCTGTCTGTCGTCCCGTCGCCTCATGCGCGGCGCACGCAGCGCCATGCGCCGAGGGTGCGTAAACCCTGACCTTTCCTTTGTTGACAACGATTCCGGCCGACTCCTAAGATGATTCTATTCTATTTATACGTATAAATAGAATAAACAGGTTCGATTCTTGCTCGGGCAGTCTCCGCGCCGGGCGAAAGTCACCAGCATGTCGGGGAGACGGCGCAGCGCCAGGCCATGGCGTTGGCCAGACTTTCGCCCCCGTGCAGCCCGATCCCCACATAACGAGGAGTGAGCCTTGAATCGTCGTGACCTGCTGAAACTGGCGGCGTTGTCCGCCGTTCCCACCTCCCTGATCCATGGCCGCAGCGCCCTTGCCGCCGGCGAAGCACTGGAATTCGGCTGCCCGGTGCCGATGTCGGGCGCCTTCGCCGCCAACGGCAAATTCGCCGACCTGGGCATGCGGCTCGCCATCGACCAGTACGGCCAGGTGCTGGGCCGGCCGCTGCGCTACAGCGTGCTCGATACCGAAGGCAAGCCCGCCACCGCGGTGCGCAAGGTGCAGGAGCTGGCGCAGCAGAAGGCGGCGCGCTATTTCGCGGGCGGCATCCTGTCGTCCGAATCGCTGGCCATGGGCAAGGAGGCGGAGAAGTTCGGCGGCGTGTTCGTGACCACCGCGGGGGCCGACGAGATCACCGGCAAGGACTGCAACCGCGCCACTTTCCGCTGGTCGGTGCCGACCTTCGGCGCGATCGAGCGCACCGTGCGGCCGCTGATCGAATCGATGCCCAAGGCGAAGCGCTGGTACACCATCACGCCGCAATACGTGTTTGGCGACGGGTTGCTTTCGGCGGCGAAGGCGATCTTCAAGGAGAAGGGCATCGAGCACGTGGGCAACAGCTACCACGCCCTGACCGAGAAAGAGTTCAGCGGCTACCTGACCAATGCGCTGGCCGCCAAGCCGGACGTGCTGCTGATCCTGAACTTCGGCTCGCAGTCCGCCGACACGCTGCGCCAGGCAATCAGCTTCGGCATGAAGAAGAACACCACCATCCTGCTGGCGTGGGCCTCGGGGCTGGAGCAATTCGAGTCGCTCGGTGCTGACCTGTGCGAGGGCGTTTACTTCGGCGCGCAGTACTGGCACGGCGTCGATACACCGCTGAACCGCGACCTGGTCAAGCGCACCCAGGCCAAGTTCAAGTCCAATCCCAACTACAGCCTGGCGGGCTCGTACATCTGCACCAAGATCATGGTGGACGGCATGATCAAGGCCGGCAGCGCCGATCCGAAGGCGGTGGTCGCCGCGCTCGAGGGCATGAAGTACGAGGGCCTGACCGGGCCGGAGGAAATCCGCGCCGCCGACCACCAGGTGCTGAAGAACTACTACCTGCTCAAGGGCAAGGCCAAGTCGCGCATGAAGGATAAAGACGACTACGCCGAGATCGTCAGCGTCGGCAAGGCCTTCCTGCCGGTCGAGCAGACCCAGTGCAAGATGGCCTGATGCCCTGACACTGCGGGGCGGCCGCCCCGCCGATTCGCACAACCGAAGCACACCGAAGCACCGTGCCGCGCAGTCCCGCGCGGCATGGAGGCTTCCTACATCCGTACGACTCATGAACGTCTATCTGTTGCAGGTGATCAACGGCGTTGGGATAGGCATGCTCTACTTCCTGCTGGCGGTAGGGCTGTCGATCGTGTTCGGCCTGTTGCGCTTCGTCAATTTCGCGCATGGCGCTTTCTATGCGCTGGGTGCCTACCTCTGCTTCCAGGCGCTGCAGATCGGGATGAACTTCTGGGTGGCGCTGGTATTCGCTCCGATCATCATCGGCGCGCTGGCCTGGCTGACCGAAAAGGTCATGCTGCGCCACGTCTATGCGCAGCCGCACGAGTTCCACATCCTGGTCACGGTGGGCCTGGCGCTGGCCATCCAGGAACTCATCATCGTCGGCTGGGGGCCGCTCGGCGTCGACGTGCCGCCGCCGGATGCGCTGCAGGGCGTGGTGATGTGGGGCGACTTCGTCTATCCCAAGTACCGCCTGTTCGTGATCGGCTTCACCGGCCTGCTGGCCATCGGCCTGTGGTGGCTGCTGGAAGGCACGCGTCTGGGCAGCGCGGTGCGCGCGGGCAGCGAATCGACCGAAATGGTGTCGCTGCTCGGCATCAACGTGTTCCGCCTGTTCAGCCTGATGTTCGCGCTGGGTGCCGCCACCGCGGCGATCGCCGGCGTGCTGGCCGCGCCGATCCGCGGCGCCGAGCCGTTCATGGGCGTCGAGGCGCTGGGCGTGGCCTTTATCGTGGTCGTGGTGGGCGGCATGGGCAGCTTCACCGGCGCGCTGGTGGGCGGCTTGCTGGTGGGGGTGGTGCAGAGCCTGATGAGCACGCTGTGGCCCGAGGGCGCGCGGCTGATGATCTATGTCGCCATGGCCGCGGTGCTGCTGCTGCGTCCGCATGGCTTGCTGGGGAGAGGATGATGGCGATGCAAAGACAATGGCTCCTGCGCTACCGCTTCTGGTGGCTGGCACTTGGCGTCACGCTGCTGCTGCCGCTGACGATGCGCTCCGGCACGCTCGCCACCGAAGTGCTGATCTACGCGATGGCCGCGATGGCGTGCAACCTGCTGCTCGGCTACACCGGCCTGCTGTCGTTCGGCCAGGGCATCTTCTTCGGGCTGGGCAGCTATGCGGTGGGGCTGGCATTGACGCGCGCCAGCCTGCCGGTGCCGCTGGCGCTGCTGCTGGCGATCGTGATCGGCGCGGCCGCGGCGGCGCTGGTCGGCTGGTTCGCAATCCGCCAGCGCGGTACCTACTTCGTGATGCTGACGCTCGCGTTCGCGCAGATGTTCTACTTCCTCGCCTATACGGCGCCCGGCATCACCGGCGGCGACAACGGCCTGCTGGACATCCCGCGTCCGCCCTTGTCCGTCGCCGGTAATGCGCTGGTGTCGCTGGCATCGCCGTGGCAGTTCTATGGTTTCGTCGCGGTGCTGTTCCTGGCGGTCTTCCTTGCGGTGCTGCGCGTGACCGAGTCGGTGCTGGGGCGCACGCTGCTGGCGATCCGCGACAACGAAGAGCGCGCCCTGGCGGTCGGCTACAACGTCAAGAGGTTCAAGCTGCTGGCCTTCATGGTCTCCGGCGCGGTCACCGGGCTGGCCGGCGCGCTGCACGCGATGCTGACCGGCATCGCGCCGCTGACCAATATCGACTACCACGCCAGCGAGATGATCCTGGTGATGACCGTGATCGGCGGCACCGGCAATATCTTTGCCTCGGTGCTGGGCGCCGCCTTCTACGTGCTGCTGGCGGACTGGCTGTCGACGCTGTGGCCGCGCTGGCTGATGCTGCTCGGCTTCCTGCTGATCGCGGTCAGCCTGTTCATGCAGCGCGGGCTGTGGGGGCTGGGCGCCGCGGCATGGGATCGCCTGCGCGGCGCACGCCGCGCGCCTGTCACGCAGGAGGAACGCGCATGACCACCAACACCACCCCCATCCTCGAAGCCACCGGCATCGTCAAGCAGTACGGCAAGTTCATGGCGCTCGGCGGGGTCGACCTGCGCGTGATGCCGGGCACGATCCATTCGGTGATCGGCCCCAACGGCGCCGGCAAGACCACGCTGTTCCACATGCTGACCGGCACCAAGGAAGTCAGCGCCGGCCGCATCGTCTTCGACGGCAAGGACGTCACCGCCGAGGCCGACTACCAGCGCGTGCAGCGCGGCATCGCGCGTTCGTTCCAGGTCACCAGCCTGTTCCCGAGCCTGCCGGTGCGCGAGAACCTGCGCCTGGCCGCGCTGGGCACGTCGCCGCGCAAGGCCATGAGCGGATGGCGCCTGCCGGTCGGTGAGCTGGCCTGTGGCGCGGTGGTCGACCAGGTGCTCGAACGGCTGGAACTGGCGCGCGTTGCGGACAGCGCTGCGGGCGTGCTGTCGCACGGCCAGCAGCGGCGGCTGGAGGTCGGCATGGCGCTGGCCGCGCGGCCGCGCGCGATCTTCCTGGACGAGCCCACCTCGGGCATGGGCGTCGACGACCTCGGCGCGATGAAGCGGCTGATCCGTGGGCTGGCGCAGGACCACACCGTCGTGCTGATCGAACACAACATGGACATCGTCATGGATATCTCGGACACCGTCACGGTGATGCAGCAAGGCAAGGTGCTGATGGAAGGGCCGCCCGCGGCCGTGCGGGGCGACCCGCGCGTGCGCGCCGCCTATCTGGGCAACATGATTACCGGAGGCAAGGGATGATGCTCGATGTTCAGGAGATCCATGGCTACTACGGCAAGAGCCATGTGCTGCAGGGCGTGTCGCTGGCGGTCGGCGAAGGCGAGTTGGTCACGCTGCTGGGGCGCAACGGCGCCGGCAAGTCGACCACGCTCAAGGCCATCGCCGGCGTGGTCCAGCCGCGCGGCGGGCGCGTCATTTTCCGCGGCAAGGACGTCGCCGGCATGCCGCCGCACCGTATTGCCGCCGAAGGCCTGTGCCTGGTGCCCGAGCACCGCGGCATCTTCAAGCTGCTGACGGTGGAAGAGAACCTCAAGCTGGCCGCGCGCCGCGACTCGCCGTGGCAGCTGCAGGACATCTACCGCATCTTCCCGCGCCTGCGCGAGCGGCGCGGCAACGGCGGCGCGCAGCTGTCCGGCGGCGAACAGCAGATGCTCGCGATCGGGCGCGCCATGATGAACCATCCGCGCCTGCTGATGCTCGACGAGCCGGTCGAAGGGCTGGCCCCGGTGATCGTGGAAGAGATCGTGGCGCAGCTCAAGGTCATCAAGGCCGCGGGCGTGCCGATCCTGCTGGTGGAGCAGAATCTGGAGGTCTGCACGCAGCTGGCCGACCGCCACGTGATCATCGAGCAGGGCAGGGTGGTCTACACCGGCAGCAACGACGCGTTCCGCGCCGACGAGGCGGTCAAGGACCGCTATCTCGGCGTCGGCCTGGCGGCTTGAACCCCGATGATGGAGGCCGCAACGCCGGCCGACCGATACGAGGAATGACATGACGACATTGCAAGCAGCGCGCGCGGCCGCGGCGAGCGCCGGCGCGCGCGCCGACCTGCGCATCGACGGCCAGCGCCTGTGGGACACCCTGATGCGCCTGGCCACCATCGGCGCCACGCCCAGGGGCGGCGTGTGCCGGCTGGCGCTGACCGACCTGGACCGCCAGGGCCGCGACTTCTTCGTCGCCGAGGCCCAGGCGGCCGGATGCACGATTCGCGTCGATGCCATCGGCAATATCTTCGCGCGGCGAGCCGGGCGCGACGACACCCTGCCGCCGGTGATGACCGGCAGCCATATCGACACCCAGCCGACCGGCGGCAAGTTCGACGGCAACTACGGCGTGTTCGCCGGCATCGAAGTGCTGCGCACGCTGGCCGACGCCGGCATCGTCACCGACGCCCCGCTGGAGGTCGCGGTCTGGACCAACGAGGAAGGCTCGCGCTTCGTGCCGGTGATGATGGGCTCGGGCGCGTTTATCGGCGAGTTCGCGCTGGCGGACATGCTGCAGCAGCGCGACCGCGACGGCATCAGCGTCGGCCACGCGCTGCAGGCCATCGGCTATGCCGGGCCGGAACCGGTTGGTGCGCGACCGGTCGGCGCCTACTTTGAAGCGCATATCGAACAAGGCCCGGTGCTGGAGGCCAACGACACCACCATCGGCGTGGTTACGGGCGCGCTCGGCCAGCGCTGGTACGACGTGGTGCTGACCGGGATGGAAGCGCATGCCGGCCCCACGCCGATGGCGCTGCGCAAGGACGCGCTGCTGGCGGCGTCGGAGCTGGTCGGCATCGTCAACCGCATCGCGCTCGATCATCCCCCGCATGGCCGCGGCACGGTGGGTTGCCTCGGCGTGCATCCCGATTCGCGCAACGTCATCCCCGGCAAGGTCACGATGACAGTGGACCTGCGCGCCGGCGACGACACGGTGCTGTCGGCGATGGACGCGGCGCTGCGCGGGCAGGTTGTCGCACTGGCGGCGCGCAGCGGCATCGCCATCGATCTGCGGCAGGTGGTGTACTTTCCGCCGCAGCCGTTCGATGCGCGGCTGGTCGAGGCGGTGCGCAACGGCGCGCAACGGCTCGGCCATTCCGCCATGGACGTGATCAGCGGCGCCGGCCATGACGCGGTCTACCTGGCCCGCGTCGCCCCGGCCGCGATGATCTTCGTGCCGTGCAAGGACGGCATCAGCCACAACGAAATCGAAGATGCCCGGCCCGAGCACCTGGAGGCCGGCTGCAACGTGCTGCTGCACGCCATGCTCGATGCCGCCACGCGGCCCTGAACCCGGAACGGACTGCCCGATGAAAATCCTGATTGCCCGACTCAATCACGAGACCAATACCTTTTCGCCGGTGCCGACGCCGCTGGCTGCTTTCTCGCCGGCCTATGGCGACGCCGCCTATCGCGTCGCCAAAGGCACCCGCACCGCGGCCGCCGCCTTCATCGACCTGGCCGAGGCCGCCGGTGCGCAAATCGTGGTGCCCGTGATCGCCGGCGCCAACCCGAGCGGCCGCGTCGCCGCCGAGGCCTACACCCATCTGTGCGACACCATCATCGCCGCCGCCGACGGCTGCGATGCGGTCATGCTGGACCTGCACGGCGCGATGGTGGCGGAAAACAGCGACGACGGCGAAGGCGACCTGCTGCGCCGCCTGCGTGCCGTGCTGCCGCATGCGCCGGTCGCGGTCGCGCTGGACCTGCACGGCAACATTACGCAGGCGCTGGTCGACCACGCCGACATCGCGGTCAGCTTCAAGACCTATCCGCACGTGGACATGTATGAAGCCGGCGCCCATGCCGGCCGGCTGCTCCTCGACATGATTGCCGGGCGCGTGCGCCCGGTGATGGCGTGGCGGCGCCCGCCGCTGATCACCCACACCCTGCGCAGCCGCACCGACGAAGGCGCCATGCAGCGCGCCGTCGCGCTGGCGCGCCAGGCCGAGCGGGACGGCATGCTGGCGGTGTCGGTGCTGGCCGGCTTCGGCCTGTCCGACATCGCCGCGCCCTGCCTGAGCGTGATTGTCGTCGGCGACGGCGACCCGGCCAGGGCCGACGAGGTTGCGAGCCGGATCGCGGCGCAGGCCTGGGCCGAGCGCGACGCCTTCGCCTACCAGGCCGAGCCGCTCGCCAGCTCCATCGCGCGCGCCGCGCAGCTTGCCGACAGCGCGGACCGTGCCGATGCAAGGCCGGTGCTGCTGCTCGACCATGGCGACAACTGCATGTCCGGCGGCACCTGCGACAACATGGCGGTACTGCACGAGGCCCTGGCGCAGGGCCTGACCGGCATCGCGGTCGGACCCGTGTGCGACCCGGAGGCGGTTGCCGCGCTGGTCGACGCCGGCCTCGGGGCCAGCATCACGCTGCCGGTCGGCGACAAGGTGGCGCTACCCCAACTGGAGGTCTATCCCCAAAGCCGGCCGCTGACCGGCACGGTCGCGGCGATCAGCGACGGCGAGTACACCATCACCGGGCCGACCTACACCGGGCAGCGCATCCGCATGGGGCGCACCGCCCTGCTCGACATCGGCGCGGCGCAGGTGATCGTGACCGAGACCCCGCAAGAGCACTGGGACCTGGGGATCTTCACGCATATCGGCATCGATCCGCACCGGGCCAGGTTCCTGCTGCTGAAGTCGCGCATGTACTGCCGGCCGGTGTTCGTGCCGATTGCCAAGGCGGTGGTCGAGTGCGACGGGGAGGGGGTTACCAGTTCGCGCTATGAGCGGTTTCCGTTCCGGCGGGTTGAGAGGCCGGTTTATCCGCTGGATGCTGCTGCTGACTGGGCGGGATAGTCTGCGCGGACTGATGCGGTTGACTTCGTTGATGCGCCGGCCCTCACCCCCGCCCCTCTCCCGCACGCGGGAGAGGGGAGCAAACAAGCCGGCAATAAAAGCCAGAGAGATCCCCAGCGACAACGCGTGCGAGCGCAGCGACGCACTCCGTGCCCGGGCAGTAGACCTGAGATAGGGAGCGCGCGCAGCGCAGCCGAAGGCGTCCCACCAACAACGCCGTTAGCGGGCGGCCACCGACCTAAAGTCGGGTTCGTCCATCCGACCTCGAACGCCAGGCACATCCAGGTAGCGTCAGCAGGGCCGGACCACCAACCGCAGGGCCGCAAGTCACCGCCGCTGGAACCAGCAACACCGCCTTAGCCAGCCGCTTAGGCGACGCGTTTCTTGCCTACTTCTTGGCGCTCGGCCAAGAAGTAGGTCGCCGGCTACGCCGGCGAAACAGCCGCGCCCGCCAAGCACGATAACGCCACGTGATCACCGCTCACCCCCGCAGCGCCACCTCCCGCAACCACTCCGCGAACCCCCGAATCAACCCCTGCTTAGGATTATCCCCACGCCACACGATGTAGCAGTTATGACTAGCCGGAAAACTATCCACCAACGGCCGCACCAACCGCCCCGCAGCGATAGCCTCGCGTGCCAGCAAGGCCCGCGTAAGCGCCAGCCCCATGCCGCTGGCCGCAGCCTCGATCAGCAGCGCGCGGCAGTCAAAGACGATGCCGTCTTCGGGCTCGTCCAGTACCACGCCCGCGGCGGCGCCCCACTGCGACCAGCGGAAGCGCGCGTGCCGCAGCCGTGGCAGGTGCGCGGCGTCAGCCGCGGTCATGCCGGCATGCCGCTGGGCGAAGCCGGGACTGCATACCACGATGATGTCGTCGTCGAGCAGCTTCAGGCACTGGTAGCCGGTGAAGGGCGCGGGGCCGTAGCGCAGGCTGACGTCCAGGTCGGAACGGGCAAAGTCGGGGTCCTCGGTGCTGGCGGCGATGGACAGGTCCAGGCCGGGCAGCGCCTCGCGCAGTTGCGGCAGCTTGGGCACCAGCCACGCGCCGGCCAGTTCGGGGCTGACATTGACATGCAGCGACTGCCGTTCGCGCGCGCGCCGAGCGGCCGCGCCGGCCAGCGATAGTTCCACCGCGCGCAGGGCGCGCTCGAGGTCGTCGGCCAGTTCGCGCCCGGTGGCGGTCAGCTCCAGCTGCCGGCCGGCGCGCAGGAACAAGGTGCAGCCAAGCTGTGACTCCAGTGCACGGATATGCCGGCTGACGGCGCCGTGCGTCACGCACAGCGCATCGGCGGCGCGCGTCATGCTGCCCGTGCGCGCGGTGGCGGCAAAGGCCTGGAGCACTTGCATCGAAGGGAGCCGGCGAATCATGGCTGTGATCTTGCCTCACAGGTGATGGCAAAACAAGTCGATTGTCCCGCCATGCCGCGCGGCCGATACTGGGCCGCACCGAACCGGCCGCTGCGAAGCCGGTGCGCAACGAGGAGACCCCCATGAAGCTGCAACTGAAGATCAACGGCAAGCGCCACGCCGTCGAGGCCGAACGCGACATGCCCCTGCTGTGGGTGCTGCGCGATTACCTGGGCTATACCGGCACCAAGTTCGGCTGCGGTGCCGGCCTGTGCGGGGCCTGCACCGTGCATGTCGATGGCAAGGCGGTGCGCGCCTGCATCACGCCTGTGGGCACCGTCGCGCGCGCCGACATTACCACCATCGAAGGATTGTCGGCCGACAATTCGCACCCGGTCCAGCGCGCGTGGATTGCCGAGCAGGTGCCGCAGTGCGGCTATTGCCAGTCGGGCATGATCATGGCCGCCTGCGCGTGGCTGCAGGACAACCCGTCGCCGCGGCCGGAGGAGATCCGCGCCGGCATCACCAACCTGTGCCGCTGCGGCACCTATCCGCGCGTGGAACGCGCCATCCTGCGCGCCGCCACGGCACTGAACGCCGGCGACCCGAAGGGGAGGGCGTCATCGTGAGCCATCTCCACGCAAGCCGCCGCCGTTTCCTGCAAGCCGCCGGCGCCGTCCCCGCCGCACTGGTGCTGGGCTTCCACCTGCCACTGGCGAAGGCGGCCGACGCCGCCGCGCCCGCGCGCGACCCGGACGACGTCAATGCCTGGCTGCGCATCGATGCCGACGGCAGCGTGACCATCATGGTGCCGTCGGCCGAACTGGGGCAGGGCGTGATGACCTCCGCCCCCATGCTGATCGCCGAAGAGCTCGAGTGCGACTGGCGCCAGGTGCGTGCCGAGCTCGCACCCACCGACCCGGTCTACAACAACCGCATGTTCAAGGTGCAGGCGACCGCCAGCAGCACCTCGGCACGCTGGTCGTTCGAGCCGCTGCGCCGCATCGGGGCCACCGCGCGCGAGATGCTGCGCGAGGCCGCCGCGCAGGGCTGGAGCGTGCCGGTGGCGCAGTGCCGCGCGGTGCAGGGCGTGGTGCTGCATGAGCCCAGCGGGCGCACGCTCGGCTACGGTGCGCTAGCCGCGCGCGCCGCCACGCTGCCGCGCCCGGCCAACGTGGCGCTGAAGGACCCACGCGACTGGAAGCTGCTGGGCCGCCCGACGGACCGGCTCGACATTCCGCTGAAGACGCGCGGGGCCGCGGTGTTCGGCGTCGACGTCAAGGTGCCGCGCATGCTGGTGGGCTCGGTGATGGCATGCCCGGTCTTCGGCGGCACGCTGCGCCGGGTCGATGCGCGGCCGGCGCTGGCGCTGCGCGGCGTGCGGCGCGTGGTGCCGCTGGACGATGCCGTGGTAGTGCTGGCCGACAGCTACTGGACCGCGCGCAAGGGCCTGGCCGTGCTGCAGCCTGACTGGCAGTTGCCGCAAGGCGAGCCGGCCAGCGACGCGGCGCTGATGGCCGGCTACCGCGAGGCCGCACGCAGCGCCTCGGCGATGGCGCTGCGCCACGGCGATCCTGACACGCAGATGCAGGGCGCACAGGCCTACACCGCCGAATACGAAGTGCCATACCTCGCCCACGCCACCATGGAACCGATGAACGCCACCGCCGATGTGCGCGCCGACCGGGCCGAGATCTGGGGCCCGACCCAGGTCTGCGGCGAGATCGCGCAGCGGCTCTCGGGCGTGCTGGGGCTGCCCGCCGACCGCATCGTCGTACATGGAACCTTCGTCGGGGGCGGCTTCGGCCGGCGCGAGGAGTTCGATGTCTTCGTCCAGGCCGCGCTGGCGTCGAAGGCTGCGGGGCAGCCGGTCAAGCTGATCTGGTCGCGCGAGGAAGACATCCAGCACGACTTCTACCGCCCCGCGGCGGCGGCGCGCTTCAGCGCGGTGCTGGCCCCCGACGCGGCCGGCATCCGCGCGCTGGATGCGCGCCTGGCCTGCTCGTCGATCTATGTCCGCAATTTCCCGGACCGGGTCAAGGGCGGGGTCGACCCCAAATCGGTCGAAGGGGTGGTGGATCTGCCTTACGCGCTGCCCCACGTCGCCGTGCGCCATGCCATGGTCAATACCGCCGTGCCGGTGGGCTTCTGGCGCGGCGTGGGCTATACGCAGAACACCTTCTTCGCCGAGAGCTTTATCGACGAGCTGGCCCATCACGCCAAAGCCGATCCGCTGCAGTTCCGGCTGAACCTGCTGGCCGACCGCCCGCGCCCGGCGCGCTTGCTGCAGCGCCTGGCGCAGCACGTCGGCTGGGGCATCGCGCCGGCAGGGCGCTTCCACGGCGTGGCGCTGTCGCAGGCGTGGGGCTCGCTGTGCGCGACGGTGGTGGAGCTGTCGGTGCAGGGCCAGCGCGTCACGCTGCACCGCATCGTCAATGCCATCGACTGCGGCACCGTGATCAACCCGGCGACGGTCGAGCGCCAGCTGGAGGGCGCCAGCATCTGGGGCCTGAGCGCGGCCATGACGGGCGCCATCACCATTGCCGACGGGCGCGTGCAGCAAGCCAACTTCCACGACTATCCACTGTTGCGGCTGGCGCAGACGCCGCGCTTCGAGGCGGTGCTGGCGCCCAGTGGCGAGCGCATCGGCGGCGTGGGGGAATCGGCGGTGCCGACGCTGGCACCGGCGCTGGCCAATGCGCTGTTCGCCGCGACCGGGCAGCGCCTGCGCTCGCTGCCGCTGGCGCGGCACGGGTTCGAGCTGGCGTAGCGGGGCGCGGGCACGTCCTCCGCTGCCACGATCGCGGGGCCCATCATGACGTAGCGGCGCCACGCTGTGTGTCATACCACGCACGGCGCCCTACGCGGCCGCCGCGGTTCTTCCCTACACTTGAGCATGGCGCCTTGTCGCCGCCCAGGGGAGCACACCTATGCCGCCCGAGCCTGTCCAAGCCAAGCCCGTGGCGCTGGCCTTGCAGGGCGGCGGCATGCACGGCGCATTTACCTGGGGCGTGCTGGACCGCCTGCTGGAAGATGGGCGGCTGGTGATCGAGGGCGTCAGCGCCACCAGCGCCGGGGCGATGAACGGCACGGTGCTGGCCTATGGCCTGATGCAGGGCGGCAGCGACGGCGCGCGCCAGGCCCTGCACGACTTCTGGCAGGCCATCGCGCATTCGGCGCAGCGCTTCAACCCGTTGCGCTGGCTGCCGTGGTTCAAGGGCAGCCATACGCTGGGGCTGAACCATTCGCCGCTGTACGCCATGGCCGACATCACGCTGCGGCTGCTGTCGCCGTACCAGTTCAACCCGGGCAATGCCAATCCGCTGCGCGACGTGCTGCTCGGCCAGGTGGATTTCGCGGCGCTGCGCGCGCATTGCCCGATCCGGCTGTACCTGTGCGCGACCAATATCGAGACCAGCCGCATCCGCATCTTTGCGCAGGAAGAACTGAGCGTCGACGCGGTGCTGGCCTCGGCCTGCGTGCCCACGCTGTTCCAGGCGGTCAGCATTGACGGCCAGCATTACTGGGACGGCGGCTATGTCGGCAACCCGGCGATCTTTCCGCTGATCTATCACTGCGAGACCCACGATGTCGTGATCGTCCACATCAACCCGATCGTGCGCCGCGGCGTGCCGACCACGGCGGCGGAAATCCTGAACCGGGTCAACGAGGTCAGCTTCAATTCGTCATTGATGCGCGAGATGCGCGCGATCGGCTTCGTCACCACGCTGATCCAGCAGGGCAAGATCGACCGCAACGAGATGAAGGAGATGTGGATTCATTCGATCCGCTCGGACGAGACCATGGCCACGCTCGGGGTCTCGACCAAGTACAACGCCGACTGGGCCTTCTTGTGCACGCTGCGCGACCAGGGCCGGCAGGCCGCCACGCTCTGGCTCGATCGCAACTATGACTGCGTGGGCCAGCGCTCCAGCGTCGATATCACCGGCGAATTCCTGTAGGCGCGGGCTGGGCCAGCCGCCAGGCCAGATTGGCTCGCGCCTGCGCCTCGTAGCGCGACCGGAACAGGTCGGTGGCATAGATGCGGGGACTGGCCAGCAGGCGCTGCAGGAAGGCGCGTTCGGCGGCGTCATAGGCGCCATCGTCCAGGTCGGTGCGCTCGGCGCGCAGGCGCGCGCCGTTGTCTTCGAAGCGCGCGCGGCTGTATCCCAGCGCGGCCAGGTCGATGTCGGCGGTGAAGCGCCCGGCCAGGCTGGCGGGCACGTCGGCGTGCGTGGTCTCCAGGATCAGGGCGGCCACGCGTGCGGCGGTGCCCACCGTGCCGGCCGACCAGTGCTGCAGCCACGCAGCGCTGCGCGCTTCGTTGTCGGCGGCGCCGGGCACGTAGATGACGTCATGGCACCACAGCGCCAGTTCGACGTCGGCGGCATCCGGGATCGCGCTGCGCGCCCAGTCGAGGTCGCGCAGGCAGCGCCGCACATGGTCCAGGGTGTGGTAATGCCGGGTCGGCTCGCCGTAGCAGCGCGCCAGGTCGGCATACGCGTCCGCCGCGCGGGTACCGCCCGCCAGGGTCCAGAGCGCGACAAAGCGCTCTTGCAGCGGGTTGGCGGCGGCGGTGCTCATGCGCGCGCCGGACCCGGTTTGCGGGCCGCCTCGTTGTTGGCAAGCTCGGCCAGCAAGGCCCGCGCCTCCTGCCAGTCGGCGCCATCGGTGCCCTCGCTGAAGCTGCCGTGGATGCGCGCCAGCGCTTCACGCGCGGCGTCGCCCTTGCCCTGGCGCTGCCACAACCGGGCCAGGCTGAGCGCGGCCTGCAGTTCCAGCGGCCTGGCGCCCTGGCCGTGCGCGACCGCAAGCGCGCGCTGGAAGCAGGCCTCGGCTTCATGGCTGGCGGCGGCGCCGGCATCGGGCGCGGCCAGCTGCAGCAGCATGTCGCCGCGCAGCCGATAGACGGCGGCTTCATCGAGCCGTTCGCCGGTCTCTTCGATCATGGCCTGCGCGCGCGTCAGCACGTCCAGCGCGGCGGCGGGCTGGCCCGCCCGGCCGCAGGCCTCGGCCAGCATCGCCAGCAGGTTCGGCATGCCAAGTTCGCCGCCGGTGGCCTCGTAGGCGGCCAGGCCGCGTCGCATCTGCGCTATGCCTTCCTCGTGGCTGCCCTGCTCGGACAGCGCCCAGCCCTGCAGCACGGTGCCCCAGGCCAGGTAGATCGGGAAGCCCTGTTCGCACGAAATGGCAATGGCGGCTTCGGCATATTCCCTGGCCTGCGCGGGATCGCGGCGCCAGCGGTACTGTTCCGCCGCGAACACCAGGCACAGCGCCAGGTTGTAGGCATCCGGGCGCGCGCGCGCCAGTGCCAGCGCCTCGCGGCTGCGCGCCAGGGCCTGGTCGGCTAAGCCCTGGTACCACAGGATCCAGGCCAGCGTGCTGGTGGCATGGACCATCGGGTCGCGGCCGTAGCCGGTCAGGAAGTCATAGGCGGAATGCTCCGGGTGCGGCACGGCCAGCACGGCCTCCATATGCGCGCGCGCTTCTTCCAGCAGGCCCAGGCGGAACAGCGTGGCGCCCAGCGCGCGATGGCCTTCGGCCAGCTGCTTTGGCTTTTGCGACTCGGTGGCCAGCGCCAGCAGGCGCCGCGCCAGCGGCAGCGACACCTGGTATTGCGCGCGCAGCTGGTAGAACGCCCACATACCCAGCTGCGCCGAGAACACATAGGGCGTCTGCCGCCCTTGCTCGCACAGCGACATCGCGCGCCGGTAATTGGCCTCGACCTCGGGCGAGGCCTGGCCGCGCGCCGCGATCAGCGCGGGCCCCAGCGTCAGCAGCAGCGTCAGCTCCAGGCGTGCGCGCTCGCTGCTGTCGGGCTGGCGCTTGAGCAGGGCAATGGCCTCGCTCAGGTGCCGGATCGCTTCTTCCTGCGCCGAGCGCTGCAGCGCCTGCTGGCCGGCGCAGTGCAGGTACTCGACCGCCTTCGGCACATTGCCGCTGTGGCTGTAGTGATGGGCCAGCTCGCTGCAGTAGTCCTTGAGCCGGCCGTGGAACATCGCCTCGATCGCCTGCGCCGAGCTTTCATGCAGGGCGCTGCGGCGCTCGGTCAGTAACGAGCTGCCGGCCACCTCCTGGGTCAGCGCGTGCTTGAAGGCGTACTCCACCTCGGGGAAGGCAGGGCGTTCGTAGATGAAGTCGGCGCCCTGCAGGTCGCGCAGCAGCGGATGCAGCCGGTCTTCAGGCAGGCCGGTGACGCGCAGCACCAGGCCCAGCGGAAACTCCTTGCCGATCACGGCGAGGGTCTGCAGCAGTTCCTTCTGCGCCAGCGGCAGCCGGTCGATACGGGCGGCCAGCACGCCCTGCACGGTGGTGGGGATGTGCAGCAGCGCCGGCGCCTTCTCGATGCGATAGCTGCCAGGCTGGCCCAGCAGCGCGCCTTCCTCGGCCAGGGTCTGGACCACTTCCTCCATGAAGAAGGGATTGCCTTCGGTCTTGTCGAGGATCAGCCGCTTCAGCGGCGCCAGGCTGGGGTCGTCGCCGAGCAGCGCGGTCAGCAGCTCCTGCGCCTCGGCCTGTCCCAGCGGCTGCAGGCGCAGCTGCGAGTAATGCGCGCCCGCGTCCCAGCGGTGGCGGTATTCGGGCCGGTAGTTCACCAGCAGCACGATGCGCGCGCCGGGCACGTGGTCGACCAGCATGTTGAGGAAGGCCTCGGTCTCGCCGTCCAGCCATTGCAGGTCTTCGAAGATGACTTCCAGCGGCTGGTTCTGGCTTTCACGGACCAGCAGCCGCGCAATCGCGTCGAAGGTGCGCTGGCGCCGCAGCGCCGGGTCCATGGTCGGCAGCGCCGAGTCGGGCTCGACCACGCCGAGCAGGTAGAGCAGGTAGGGCAGGTGTTCTTCCAGCGAGCGGTCCAGCGTCAGCAGCCGGCCGGTCAGCTTCTCGCGGCAGATGCGGTCGCCGTCATGCGCCGTGATCTGGAAATAGTTCTTCAGCATCTCGATCAGCGGCAGGTAGGCAAAGGCCTTGCCGTGCGAGACCGAGAACGTCTCCAGCGCCAGGCAGCCTTGCTGCGACCTGACCTTGAATTCATGGAACAGCCGCGACTTGCCGACCCCGGCCTCGCCGACCACCGCGACGATGCGCCCGTGGCCGGCCTTGGCCTGCTCCAGCGCCGCGTTCAGGTGCGCCAGCTCGTCCTGGCGCCCGACAAAGCGCGCCAGGCCGCGGTGCGCGGCCACCTGCAGCCGCGTGCGCAAGGGTCCCGGCCCGATCACCTCGTACACCGCCAGCGGTTCGCGCACGCCCTTGACGCTGGTGGTGCCCAGCGCCGTGAACTCGAAATAGCCTTCGGTCAGCTTGTGGGTGGACTCGCTCACCAGGATCGACGCCGGCGTGGCGATGCCCTCCATGCGCGAGGCGATATGGATGGTGTGCCCGACCGGATCGTAGTCGGTGTGCAGGTCGTCCTTGCGGATCGAGCGCACCACCACCTCGCCGGTATGGATGCCGATGCGGACCTGCAGCGGAATGCCTTGCTCCAGGCGCACGCGGTCGCTGTGCCGGTGCATCGCATCCTGCATGCGCAGCGCCGCGTACAGCGCGCGCAGTGCGTGGTCCTCGTGGGCGATGGGCGCGCCGAACAGCGCCAGGATGCCGTCGCCGAGGAACTTGGCGACGTAGCCCTCGTAGTGGTGGACCGCTTCCATCATCAGCGTCACCACGGGATCGATCAGGCGGCGCGCGTCCTCGGGGTCCAGGTCCTGGGTCAGCGCGGTGGAGCCGGCCATGTCGGCAAACAGCGCGGTGATGGTCTTGCGCTCGCCGGCGGTTTCGCCGCGGGCTTCCATCGCCGCCTGCTCGGCCAGGATGCGCCCGGCCAGGTGCGGCGGGGTGTAGTGGACCGGCGCCGGACTGTCCGGGCGCGGCGCGGCGGGCGCCGGCGTGGCGGCGGTGGGCGCGTCCGGCAGGCCGACGCCGCAGACGCGGCAGAACCGTGCCGCCGCGGTGGCCTCGGCGCCGCATTGCGGGCACACGCGGGCAAGCCGCGCCCCGCACGCCTCACAGAAGTTGGCGCCAGCAAGATTGCCGAAGCCGCATTGGCTGCAGCGCATTTCGCCTCCCGGCCGTCGTTGCCAGCTTGACGGTACCTAAGGCTATTAGAGGCGGGATCGCGTGGGTGTCAAGGACGCCGCTGCGTGGCAACCAACGGATGGGGGCTAGCGTGGCCGCGCAAGACCGGTGCGGCTCACGCTGCCTGTGCCGCGGTGTGCGCGGTGGCCATCATGCTCGACTGCAGCAAGGTCTTGCGGAAGATTTCGACCAGCGGCCGCAGGTTGACCTTGTGCCAGGCAGCCCACAACGGGGTGCGGTAGTCGAGCCACGACAGTTCGTGCAGCACCACGCCGGCCGGTGCCTGGTGGCGCAGGCTCTGCTGGATCGTGGTCACGCCCAGCCCCGCGGCCACCAGCCCCAGCGCGGCCAGCGGCTCGGTCGCTTCCATGGTGATGGTGGGGGTAAAACCCGCCCGGGCGCAGGCCGCGATGAAGGCGTCGTGCCGCAGCGCGGTCTCCTGGTGCATCACGCCGATCCACTTCTGCGCGGCGAGATCGGCCGGAGTGAGCGGCTCGGTCCCGGCCAGCGGGTGGCCCTCGGGCAGCGCCAGCAGCATCGGGTCGTTGAGTACCTGGGCGGCCTCGAGATCCGGATCGTCCGGCAAGGGCGGCTCGCATACCAGCGCGATATCGAGGCTGCGCTGGCGCAGTCCTTCGAGCTGCGTTGCCGACTGCTGGTTGTACAGCGCGATATGGACGGCGGGCCGGTCGTGGCGCAGTTCGCGCAGCGCGTTCGGCAGGATGCCGGAGTGCATCGCGTACTCGAGGTAGCCGATGCACAGGCCGCCTTCATCGCCGCGCCCAAGACGCCGGGCCAGCGATTCGAGCCGGGTGCCGTGGGTCAGGAAAGCCCGCGTCTCGGCCAGGAAGGTGCGGCCGTCGCGCGTAAGGCGTATGCGCTGCTGGGAGCGCTCGAACAGCACCAGCCCGAGCTTCTCTTCAAGCTGGGCGATCTGCCGGCTAAGTGGCGATTGGGAGATATGGAGGCGCTCGGCGGCGCGGCCGACGTGCTCTTCCTCGGCCACGGCGACGAAATAGTGAAGTTGACGGATGTCCAGCATGTCTACCCCTGAGTGATACTTGAAATTCAGACCTATAGGGTATCAAGTATTTCAAATTCCGTCTTGGACAGACTCAACTGGCCACCCTAGACTGCCTTCACCCCAACTTACTTTGTGGAGCAGTCATGAGTATCAAAGACAAACTGGCCGGCAACGTGCTCGGCTTTGGCACCGCCCCGCTGGGCAATATGTTCCGCGACATCCCGGAAGCGGAGGCGCAGGCCACCGTGGACGCGGCCTGGGCGCAAGGCGTGCGCTACTACGACACCGCGCCGTTCTACGGCGCGGGCCTGGCTGAAATCCGGCTGGGCGAAGCGCTGTCCCGCCACCCGCGCGACGAATACGTGCTCAGCACCAAGGTCGGCCGCCTGATCCTGGACGAAGTCGAAGACGCCAGCGCACGGGCGCTGGGCGAGAAAAGCGGCCTGTTTGCCGCCGGCCGCCCGAACAAGCTGGTCAACGACTACTCGGCGGACGCCACGCTGCGCTCGATCGAGGACAGCCTCAAGAGGATGAAGACCGACCGCCTCGATATCGTGTGGGTCCACGACATCGCCCAGGACTTCTATGGCGACGAGTGGCTGGCCTATTTCGAGACGGCCCGCAAGGGCGCTTTCAAGGTGCTGACCCGGCTGCGCGAAGAGGGCGTGATCAAGGCCTGGGGCCTGGGCGTGAACCGCGTCGAGCCGATCGAACTGACGCTGGACCTGGACGAGGCGCAGCCCGACGGCTTCCTGCTGGCGGGCCGCTATTCGCTGCTCGACCATGAGCGCGCGCTGCAGCGCCTGATGCCGAAGGCGGCCGAGCGCAAGACCGAGATCGTTGTCGGTGGCCCGTACAGCTCCGGCATCCTCGCCGGCGGCTCGCATTTCGAGTACCAGAAGGCACCGCCCGAGATCATCGCCCGGGTCGAGCGCATCAAGGCGGTCGCGCAACGCCACGGCGTCAGCATCAAGGCCGCGGCACTGCAATTCGTGCTGGCCAATCCCGCGGTGGCCGCCGTGATCCCGGGTGCAAGCCGGCCCGAGCGCATCGCCGAGGACGTCGCCGCGCTGAACGAGAAGATTCCGGCCGATTTCTGGCGCGAGCTGCGCGCGCAGCAGCTGGTCGCGGCAAATGCGCCGCTGCCCGGCGACCGCGTCTGATCCCAATACTGCAATCTGATTTCAAGGAGCCAACCATGGCACAAGCTTCTGCAACGATCACGCTGCCGGTAGCACCGGACCGCGTCTGGCAACTGATTGGCGGCTTCGATTCGCTGCCCGACTGGCTGCCGTATATCCCCAAGAGCCAGCTGAGCGAGGGCGGCCGCGTGCGCAGCCTCGTCAACCCGGACGGCGACGCCATCGTCGAACGGCTCGAGGCCTTCGACGAGAGCGCGCGCAGCTACACCTACTCGATCCTGCGGGCGCCGTTCCCGGTCACCGGCTACCGCTCCACGCTGCGCGTGGTCGGCATCGACGGGGACCAGGCCGCGCGCGTCGAATGGTCCGGCCAGTTCACGCCGGCCGGCGTGAGCGATGACTACGCATCGCGGCTGTTCGAGGGCATCTATCGCGATGGCTTGACAGCCCTGCAAGCGACGCTGGCCGGCGCGGCTTCATGAAGCGGCTGATTGCGCCAGGGAGGGCCCCTGGCGGCCCAGGCTGGCGCGATGACGCAGGCCCACGCGGCCGCCGCCGTGCCGGGCGGGGGCCGCGTGCTGTGCCAGTACGGCGAGTAATGCCGCCTGATGGCGGTCTGGCGCGATGCCGCGTCAGACCGCCGCTGTCACGATGATCTCCACCAGCAGTTCTGGCCGCGCCAGCCGGGCCTCGCAGGTGGCACGCGTGGGGACCGCGTCGTCGGGGATCCACGCTTCCCAGGCAGCGTTCATGCCGGCGAAATCCTGGTCGATATCCTTGAGCCAGATCTGCGCCGAGAGCAGCCGGCTGCGGTCGCTGCCGACGCTGGCGAGGTAGCCGTCGATCTTCTCCAGCACATCGCGCGTCTGCGCGCCGATATCGCCGGAAGGATCGGTGGCCGTGACGCCGGCCACATACACCACGCCGTTATGCACGACGAGGCGGGAAAGACGTTTGGTGGACTGGAAGCGCTGGATATTGCTCATCCGTATGACCTCGGGAAAAAAGTTGGATAGGGAGCCGGCTGGAAGCTAGTCGCGCAGCGCGCCGGCCGTGGCACTGCGGGGTTTGTCGAAACGGTCGATGGCAAAGGCGTCGATCGGCAGGGTGGAGCGGCCTTCGGTGACGAGGTCGGCGACGATCTGTCCCACTATCGGCCCCAGTTCGAAGCCATGCGCGGAGAAACCGAAGGCATGGACCACGCCCGGTGCCGACCGGCTCGGTCCGATCACCGGTATCTGGTCTGGCAGGAAGGCCTCGACCCCGGCCCACGCGCGATTGATGCCCAGTGGGCCCAGATGCGGGAACAGCGCGGTGACGGTCTGCGCGCTGGTGCCGAGCCCGAGCATGTCGACTTCGCCATGCCGGGCCTGGGCGTCGGCGGCGCAGCGCAGGCCGCCGCCGATCAGCACGGTGCCGTTGTCGAACTGCTTGAACGACAGCGCGCGCCCGGTCGCGCCCAGCACCGGCCTGACGAACGGCGCCACGCGGTGGGTGATCATCAGCATCAGTCCGCCGGCTTCGACCGGCACCGGCTCGCCGAGCTGAGCGGCGAAGGCGCCGGCCCAGGCGCCGGCCGCGTTCACCAGCCGCTGCGCGCGGAACACGCCGCGCGGCGTGTGTACGTGCCAGCGGCCGCGCGCGTATTCCAGGCGTTCGGCGGGAGTGGCTTCATGGATGGCGGCGCCGGCCGCTTCGGCGGCGCGGCGGAATGCGGTGACGGCGCGGTAGGGCAGCGCATGGCCGTCGCGGCTTGCCCAGATCGCGCCGGTGACATGGGGTGCGATCGACGGGACCAGGGCACGTACCGTGTGGGCGTCGACCAGCGTTTCGTGGGTAAAGCCCAGGGCCTCGAGCTGGGCCACGCGCCGGCGCAGCACCTCCAGCTCGGCGTCGGTCTCGGCCACCTTCAGCTGGCCGCTGGGGATGAAGCCGGCGTCGTCGCCGGTCAGGTCCGCCAGCCGGTGCCAGAGCTCGAGCGAAGCCAGTGCCAGCGGAATCTCGGCCATGTGGCGCCCCAGCGTGCGCACGCCGCCGGCGTTGACCCCCGACGCATGCCGGCCGCAATACTCTGCCTCGAGCAGCGTCACGCGCAAGCCCTTGCGCGCGAGGTGCAGCGCGCTCGAGGTGCCCTGCAGCCCGCCGCCGATGACGATCGCGTCGGCATCGGCCCCGCTGTCATCCTTCATTGGCCAGTTCTCCGAGCGTCACCGGCTTGACCGGCGGACGGATGCGGTAGTAGCCGACCTGCTGCGGCGGCACGCCGCGCGCGTCGGCGATGATCTCGGTGACCGTCAATCCGCACTGGCGCCCCTGGCACGGCCCCATGCCGCAGCGGCCGAACGACTTGGCCTGGTTGGGGCCGCTGCAGCCCAGCGCGACGAAGCCGCGGATGGCGCCGGCGGTCACTTCCTCGCAGCGGCAGACCACCACGTCGTCCGCCGGCACGCGGTTGGCCGGCTTGGGGCGGTACAGCGCATCGAGGAAGGGCCGGATGCTCAGGTGCGAGCGCAGCGCGGCGCGCAGCGGCGCGGCCTGGCGGTCGCGTTGCGCGGCGTCGACGCGGCCGACGTTATGGGCCGCGGCCAGGCCGGCCAGCTCGCCTTGCAGTGCCGCGGCAACGGCGCCGCCGATGCCGCGGCCATCGCCGGCAACGAAGATGCCCGGCAGGTCGAGCGCGCCCCAGTCGTCGACCACCGGCTGCCAGCACAGCTGCGTGTCGTCCCAGCGGTGCGCCGCGCGCAGCGCCCAGCTGAACTGGGTGTTGGGCACCACGCCCTGGTGCAGCAGCACGGCCTGCGTCGCAATGCGGTGCGATTGCCCGCGACTGGTGAAACGCAGCGCCCGCACCGCCTCGTCGCCTTCGACCGACAGGTCCGTGGCCCTCTTGTAGAACGGCACGCCGCTACGCTTGAGGGTGCGCATCAGCGCCAGGCCTTTCTTCAGGTAACGCCAGCCTGCCAGGGCCCCGCCCAGATGGGCCAGCGCGCGCTGGTAGTCGGCACCGTCGGTGGTGTCGACGATGGCGCGGATCGGCACGCCGGCGCGCACGTATTGCCAGCCGAGCAGGTAGAGCAGCGGGCCGCAACCGGCCAGCACCACCGGCTCGGCCGGCACCACGTCGGCGCTCTTGAGCAGGATCTGCGCGGCGCCGGCGGTCAGCACGCCGGGCAGCGTCCAGCCAGGGATGGGGAAGGGGCGCTCCATGGCCCCGGTGCAGAGAATCACCTGCCGCGCCTGCAGGGTCGCAACTCGGCCCTGGCGCAGGTAATGCACGGCGTGCTCGCGCGTGACCTGCCACACCGCGGCACCGGTGATGTGCTGCGCGCCGCTGGCGGCGAAGCGGTCCGCCAGCGCGCGGCCGGCGGCGTAGTCGGGGCCGAGGATGCGCTGTCGTTCCGGTGGCGCGCTCTCGATGGCGCGGTAGATCTGGCCGCCGCAGGCTTCCTGCTCGTCCAGCAGGGCCACGCGCGCGCCGCTGGCGGCGGCGGCCACCGCGGCCGCCATGCCGGCCGGGCCGGCGCCAATGATGGCGATGTCGACGTCACGCTCAGCCATGGGCCACCTCCGGAGCGTGGCCAGCCGCTACCGGCGCGGGCAAGGGCAGAGTGCGCGCGCCGTCCTGCGTGTGCACGCGCATGCCTTCGCGCACGGTCACCAGGCAGCTTTGCCGGCTTGGCTGCCCGTCGATCTCCATCAGGCATTCGAAGCAGACGCCCATCATGCAATACGGCGCGCGGGGCTCGCCGCTGACTGGCGAGTTGCGCATGCGCGTGACGCCGCTGGCCAGCAGCGCCGCGGCAACGCTGCAACCGGCCGGCACGCGCAGCGGCGCGCCGTTGAATTCGATGGTGACGGTATCCGCGCCGGCGCCGGAGGTGGCACGCCGCTTGAACAGGCGATCAGTGGGCATGGTGGAAGGTCTGGTTGGAGTTCAGGAAGCGGTCGCCAGTGAATACGTCGACCTCCTGCGGTCGCTCGCCGCCGGCTATCCAGGGAGCGACGCGCAGTGCGTGCGCCGCGGCCAGCGTGACGCCGCTGTGGCAGGTGGTGACAAAGGCGCCGGGACAGGTCGGGCTTTCCTGGTAGATCGGATAGCCGTCGGGGCTCATCACGCGCAGCGCGCCCCAGGCGCGCACCAGCTTCAGGCCGGCCAGCGCGGGGAAGCTGCGCACGCCGCGGCGCGCAATGTCGGCGAGCACGCCGGCGGTGGTGCCGTCGTCGAAGCCGACGTCTTCCATCGAGTCGCCGAGCTGGATCGTGCCTTCGTCGGTCTGGCGCACGTAGGTGGTGGGGAAGTCCAGGAAGCGCGTGGCGCGCTCCCCGATCAGGACCTGGCCACGGTTCGGTGCCACCGGCGCGTGCAGGCCGACCTCCGCGGCGAGCTTGCGGTTGCCGAGGCCGGCGGCCAGCACCACGCGCGGCGCGGCAAAGCGCGTCCGGCCGCCTTCGCCCGCATGGACCGTAAAGCCGCCCGCTTCAGGCGTGATCGAGTGCGCGCCATGCCGGCCGACGATACGCACGCCACGCCGCTGGCAGGCGGCATGCAGCGCGCGCAGCAGCTTGAGCGGATTGGTGTGCCCGTCCATCGGCGTATAGCTGGCGCCGACCACCTCCGGGCCCACGCCGGGCAGCCGTTGCGCGAGTTCACTGTGGTCGAGCATCTCGAACGGATAGTCGCCGTGCAGCGCATCCTGGATGCTTTGCAGGCGTTGTCGGCGCTCCGCCATGTCCGCCTCGGAAAAGCACAGGTGGAAGCCGCCGGGCTGGCGCAGGCACACGTCGATGCCGGTCTCGTCGCGCAGCGCATCGCGCAACTGCGGCCACAGCCGAGCCGAGCCCAGTGTCCAGCGCGCGTAGGGCGCCATGCCCAGGCCCTTGCCCTGGACCCAGACCAGGCCGAAGTTGCCGCGCGAGGCGCGCAGAGCGTCGTCGCCCTCGTCCAGCACGGTGACGCGCAGGCCGCGCCCGGCGGCGCCGTAAGCGATGGCGGTGCCGACCAGGCCGCCGCCAATCACGATCAGATCGGATGTGGTCATGTCAGTCAAAGTTCAGTTCTTGCCGATCAGCACCCGGTCGAGGCCGACGATGCGGTCCAGCAGCACCATCAGCACCAGCGTGCCGACGATCAGCACCGTGGACACCGAGGCCACCAGCGGATCGATGGTCTGGGCGATCTGGTTGTACATCGCCACCGGCAGCGTGGTGGTGCCCGGCGTGGCGACGAAGACGGTCATGGTCAGTTCATCGAAGCTCTGGATGAACGACAGCATCCAGCCGCCCACCACGCCGGGCAGGATCAGCGGCAGCACCACGCGGCGGAACGCCGTGAAGCGGCTGGCGCCGAGCGAGAGCGCGGCACGCTCGGCATCGCGGTCGAGCCCGGTGGCGGCGGCCAGCACCAGGCGCAGCGCGTAGGGCATGACCACCACCACGTGCGTCAGCGCAAGCCAGAAGAACGACCCGGTCACGCCCAGCGTGGTGAAGAAGCGCAGGAAGGCCACCCCCAGCACCACGTGCGGGATCATCAGCGGCGACAGGAAGAAGGCCATCAGCGCGCCGCGGCCGGGGAAGCGATGGCGGATCAGCGCCAGCGCGGCGGGCACCGCCAGCGCCACCGCGATGGTGGCGCTGACCAGCCCGAGCGTCAGCGACAGCCAGATCGCATCGACGATCTCGTGCGCATCGGCAATGGCGCGGAACCAGCGCAGCGAGAGCCCGTCGGTAGGCATCGAGATATAGCCCTTGCCGGTGAAGGACACCGCGACCACCACCAGCAGCGGCGCCACCATGAAGGCGATAAAGAAGGCGTGGTACAGCAGGGACAGGGGACCGTTCTTGCGCATGGCATCAGCTCCTCAGGCTTCGAAGACCTGGCGGAAGCGGCGCTCCACCAGCCGGTTGCAGCCGACGATGACGATCACGTTGGCAATCAGCAGCAGCACCGCGATGGCGGCGCCGAGCGGCCAGTTCAGCGTGTTCAGGAATTCATCGTAGGCGGCCGTGGCCACCACCTTTAGCCGCCGCCCGCCGAGGATGGCCGGGGTGGCGAAGGCCGAGGCCGACAGCGCGAACACGATGATGCTGCCCGACAGGATGCCCGGCAGGATCTGCGGCAGGATCACGCGGCGGAACACCGTGAAGGGCGAGGCGCCGAAGGCCTGGCCGGCCTGCTCGACCTGCGGGTCCAGCTTCTGCAGCGAGGCCCATACCGAGATCACCATGAACGGCATCATCACGTGCGTCAACGCGATGATCACGCCGGCCTGCGTAAAGACCAGCTTCACCGGCGCATCGACCAGGCCCAGCCACTGCAGGGTCTCGTTGATCAGGCCGTTGTTGCCCATCAGGATGGCCCAGCCGAGCGTACGCACCACCACCGAGATCAGCAGCGGCCCGAGGATCACGATCAGGAAGAGGCCGCGCCACGGACTGCGCATGCGCGACAGGATCAGGGTCTCGGGCACGCCGAACACCACCGCTAGCACCGTTACCGCCAGTGCCATGCCGGCCGTGCGCAGGAAAATCTCGTGGTAATAGCTGTCGCCGAGGATCTCGAGATAATTGGCCGCGGTCATCGCCGGCAGCACGCCGCGGGCGCCGTCGAAGACGTGCAGCGACAGCAGGCCCGTGAGCAGCAGCGGCACCAGCAGCATCGCGCAGAACAGCAGCAGGGCCGGGCCCGACAGCAGCCACGGGGCCGCGCCGGCAAACGGCCTGCGCGGCAGGCGTGGCGCCATCGCGTGCGCGCCAGCAAGGTTGGGCGTGGCGGTATCAGGCATGGCGCGCCTCCGTGGCGGTTTCGCTGGCCAGCACGCGCAGGTCCTGGTCGTGCCACAGCACGCTGACGGCCGCGCCTTCGGCCGGCGGCGTCTCGCCCAGGTTGGGCTGGCTCACGCGCAGCCGGCCCAGCGCGCTGTCGATCTCCAGCATCCAGTGGTTGCCGAGGAACAGCCGCGTGTGAACCGTGCCGGGGATGCCGCCGTCGCCGGACTGGCCCAGCCGGATCTTTTCGGGACGCACGTAGACCTGCACCTCGCGCCCGACCTGGCGGCCCTCATGCGGCACGTACGCCAGCGTGTCGCCCAGGCGCACTTCGCAGCAGCGCGCGTTGCTCTTCTCGACCACGCCGGCGAGGCTGTTGGTCTTGCCCAGGAAACCCGAGGCGAAGGCCGACTGCGGCCGCTCGTAGGCCTCGAACGGCGTGGCCAGCTGGACGATGCGGCCGCCATGCATCACCGCGATGCGGTCGCTCATGGTCATGGCCTCGACCTGGTCGTGCGTGACCAGGATGGTGGTGATGCCGAGCTGGCGCTGGATCGCGCGCAACTCGATATGCATGTCCTCGCGCAGCTTGGCGTCGAGGTTGGACATCGGCTCGTCGAGCAGCAGCACCTCTGGCCGGATCGCCAGCGCGCGGGCAATCGCCACGCGCTGGCGCTGGCCGCCCGACAGCTCTTTCGGATAGCGCTGGCCGAGGCCGCCCAGCCGCACCAGCTCTAGCGCCTCGTCGATCCTGCGGCCGCGCTCGGCGGCGGCCACGCCGCGCATCTCCAGGCCGAAGCCGATATTGGCGGCCACGGTCATGTGCGGAAACAGGGCGTAGCTCTGGAACACCACGCCCATGCCGCGTTTTTCGGGGCGCAGCGCGGTGATGTCGCGCCCGTCGAGCACGATGCGGCCGCGCGTGGGTTCGACAAAGCCGGCGATCATCTGCAGCGTGGTGGTCTTGCCGCAGCCGGACGGGCCGAGCAGCGACAGGAATTCGCCGCGCTCGACCTCGAGGCTCAGGTTTTCAACGGCATGGAAGCTGCCGAAGGCCTTCGCGAGGCCGCTCAGTGTGAGGAAGCTCATGGTTTTGCGGGGGCAGTCGTGGTGGCGATCGTGGGGCAGTGGTGGCGGGGTGCCGCTGGCGCGCCGGCTCAGCGCTCGACCGTGCGGTTCCAGCGGTTGGTCCACTCGGCACGCTTCTCGTTGACCACGGTCCAGTTGGTCGGCAGCAGCGTGTCGATCTGGGCCTTGCCGTACGGCACCTTGGCGGCCACCTTCGGGTCGAGCTTGACCCTGGCATTGACCGGTCCCCAGCCCTGGCTGTCGGCCAGCACGGTCTGCACCTCGGGCGTGAGCAGGTACTGGATAAAGGCCTGCGAGGCCTCGGCCACGTCGCTCTGCACCACCGGGCAGGCGGCGGTCAGCAGCGCGGGGGCGCCTTCCTTCGGATAGACGAATTCCACCGGGAAGCCGGTGTCCTTCAGGCTTTGCGCGCGGCCGCTGCCCCACACCGCCAGCGTGACGTCGCCGTTCTGGAACAGCTCGGTCATCTTGCCCGGCGACGGCTCCCAGGCCAGCACGTTGGGCCCGACCTCTTTGGTCAGCGCGGCGAAGCCCGGCTCGACATTCTGGTCGCCGCCCTTGCGCAGCTTGGCAAACATGATCAGCGTCTGCAGCCCGTAGGTATTGCTGATCGGCGGGATCGCGACCTTCTGGCGGAATTTCCTGTCGGCCAGCACCTCCCACGATTCCGGTTTCGGCAGGCCTGCCTTGCGGAATGCCTCGGTGTTGTAGACCAGGCCCGTCGCCACCACGCCGATGCCGGTGGCCTTGTTGTCGCCCAGCTTCGCCAGCGGGTAGAGGTCCTTGTAGACCGGCGCATCCTTGACGGCATCGCAGAAGCCCAGCTGCAGCGCCTGGTACATCGGGCCGTCGTCGAGCAGCACCACGTCGAGTTCCTGGCGCGCCTTCTGCGCCTGCAGCTTGGCCAGCGTGTCGGTGGAATTGCCGGCGACATAGACCACCTTGACCTTATGCCGGGTCTCGAAGGCGGGGATGATCTTTTCCTTGAACACCTTTTCGGTCGAGCCGCCGTACGAACCGACGTAGAGCGTCGGCTGCTGCGCCAGCGCGGCCGAGGTGCCGCACAACGCGACCACGGCCGCGGCGAGAACTTGCTGTTTCATGCTTTCCTCCCTGTTATGCACCGTCAACTTGCCATCGATCCCCAAAACCATGCAGGGTGGTTATCGTTGCACCGCAACGAAGAACTGCGCAAACATGCGGTGTCGGGATAGATTAGGAGGATGCCCTGCGCGTGAAAAATTCTTTTTTTTGGGCCGTCAATAACATTGTGTTATAGACTCGCGGCATGAAAATCCGCCAGCTCGAGGCCTTCCGGGCCGTCATGCTTTGCCAGACCGTCACGCGCGCCGCCGAGATGCTCCACATCTCGCAGCCGGCGACGACCCGGCTGATCGCCGATCTTGAAGAGGCCCTAGGGTTTTCCCTGTTCGAGCGCATGCGCGGCCGCCTGCACCCCACCGCCGAGGCGCAGGCGCTGTTCGAGGAAGTGCAGCGCTCGCTGGTCGGCATCGACCGCATCGCGCAGACCGCGCTCGATATCCGCGACATGCAGCGCGGCTCGCTGCAGATCGCCGCCGCGCCGGCGCTGGCGCTGTCGTTCCTGCCGCGCGCGATCGCGGCGTTCATGGCCGACCACCAGCAGATCCAGATCACGATGCTGCCGCACTCGTCGCGCACGGTGGTGAACATGGTCACCGAGCAACGCTGCGACGTCGGCTTTGCCATCCTGTCGATGAACCACCCCAGCACGCACGGCGAGCGGCTGCTGTCGACCCGGATGGTGTGCGCCATCCCCGCCGGGCACCGGCTGGCCAGCCAGGAGGTCATCCGCCCGCCGGACCTCGCCGGCGAGCGCTTCGTGTCGCATCCGCGCATGCTCGACTCGCGGCTGCAGATCGATGCGCTCTTTGCCTCTTACGGCATCGAATGCAAGGTGCAGGTGGAAACGCAGGTGTCGTGGAGCATCTGCGCGTTCGTGGAGGAGGGGCTGGGGGTGGCGCTGATCGACCCGATCACGGCGCTGGAGTACAAGGGCGACGGGGTCTGCTTCCGCATGTTCGACCCCTTGCTGACCACCGACTTTTCGGTGCTGTTCTCGGCGCAGCGCGCGCCTTCGATCCTGCTCAAGGCCTTTGTCGCGCACACTCGCGCATTTGCGCTGGCGCGGCTGGATCCCAGGTTCGTGGTGGCCTAGGACATCGTCACGGCTGGGTCCACGCCGCCGCCTGGCGCGCGCCGCCCTTGCCGCCGATCGCTTCGACCAGATAGTCGACGAACGACGCGATCCGCGCGGAGATCGCGGTATTCCGGTAATAGACCGCATGGATGGGCTGGCGCACGTCCTGCGTCTGGCGCGCCAGCACCTGCACCAGCCGGCCCGCCTCGCGATCCTGCGCGGTCATGAAGTCCGACAGGCATACGATCCCCGCGCCCTCCAGCGCCAGCTGCCTGAGCGTCTCGCCGCTCGACGACCACACCGCCGGCTCGATCCGATAGGGCTCTCCGTCCGCACCCAGGATCGGCCACACGTTCAGCGATTCGGGCTGGTTGAAGCCCAGCAGCGCATGCTTGCCGAGATCCTGCGCCTTGCGCGGCTGGCCGTGCGCGTCGAGGTAGGCCGGACTGGCCAGCATGCGCACCCGGCTGTTGCCGATCAGCCGGCTATGCAGCGTGGAATCCTTCAGGCGGCCGATGCGGATGGCCACGTCGGTGCGCCGCTCGAGCAGGTCGATGATGCCCTCGTTGCTGTTCAGCTCCAGCTCTACCTGCGGAAAGCGCTCGCGGTAGCCGCGCACCAGCGGCACGATCACATGCAGCATGAACGGCGACGCGGCGTCGACGCGCAGGCGCCCGGACGGCTTCTCGCGCCGCGCCAGCATCTGTTCTTCCGCGCTTTCGACCGAGTCGATGATGGCGCGCGCATCGTGCAGGAAGGCCTGGCCTTCCTCGGTCAGCTCGAGGCGGCGCGTGGTCCGGCGCAGCAGCGTGGTCTTGAGCTTTTCTTCGAGGCGGGCGAGGGTGCGGCTGGTTGCCGAGACGGTGAGGTCGAGCTGCTGCGCGGCGGCCGTGATCGAGCCGCTGTCCACCACGGTGGCAAAGGCCAGCAGTTCGTCGAGCGTGATTTTCATGAGTGCGCCGGAATCAAGACAGATTGGTTTATAGACGATGCGCCAGCGCGTGGCAATCCTTGATTAAAAATCAAATATTGTTGTCCAGTAAAGGCGTTTATCTCATCAGTTCCGGCGGGCAGAATGGCTGCATCGGTCGGCGCGTCGGGTCGCTCAGTCCCATTGCGGCGCCAGGCCGTCCGGGCTGACCTCGCGGCCGTTGACAGGAAGGCTGGTTCCGCGACCGGATGTACAGTTGCCGCCGTAGTGCTTTAGAGGGATATGCTGCGACCGACATAGCAGGGCAATATCGGCACGGTCCGAATGCGCCCATCCGCATCGAGGAAAGTCCGCCCGCCAGGTCCCACCCGCGGGCGCTTTCTTTTGGGGAGCAGCAAAGCGATATGAAGGCGCGAATCATTTGCGTTTGATCGGCTGGAGCCGTCGGCGCGCGATATGGAACCCTCAAGAAAAAGGAGTGAGACAGTGCCTGCCCACCAGTCGCCAGTTCACCGCCTTGCGCCGGCACACCCCAACAGTCCTCCGCTGTCGCTCGCCCCCGGCCTGCGCGCGACGTTTGAAACAGCCATCAACCACGAGCCCACCGAACCGGAAAGGACCGCCCTGGCGCTCTGTGCCCGCTATTGCCGGCTCGCGGACGTGTGCCCGCCGTTCGGCGCCGAAACGCTGGCGTGGCGGGGCAGCGCCTACGTTTATGTCTTTGGCTGGGACAGCGCGGCAGGCGCCGCCTGTTCGAGGTGTTCCGGAACCAGCAGGGCGCCCTGGAGCCAGTGCTGGCATTCCAGTATCCCGTGCCGCTGCGGAAACTGTTCCGGCACGACCTGGATCCGCTGTACAGCGATCGACGCTGAAATCCCGGGCGCAGGCTATGGCATGCGGGGCGGTCTCTGCTACGTGCCCCGATCTGGATTCTCCCCGCATTTCAAAATCCCGGCGCCTGGCGCCGCGGCCTGATTCCTGACGTCCCACGCCTGATCGAAACGCAAGGCACGCGCCATGGCGGGCTCCCGCGGGGCACTGTGTTGCCGGCGTCCGCCGCACGGCACCTCACCGTCTGCGCAGTCCGCACATACCCCTAATTGACGCTGAAGTTTATGTGCGTAAAATTTAATTCATAACTATGAATAATGGCAGGTGCCCGCCCCGATGCCGGCACCGCTTCCGACCACCGCCATCCAGGAGACACCCCGATGCAACCCAATCCGCGCCGCCGCCTGATGCTGTGCGCCGCCGTGCTGAGCGCGATGCCCGCGCTGGCCTGGGGCGACAGCTACCCCAGCAAGCCGATCCGCATGGTGGTGCCGTTCGCCCCCGGCGGCGCCACCGACGTGGTGGCGCGGCTGATTTCGCAGAAGCTGGGCGAGGCGCTGAAGCAGTCGGTGGTGGTGGAGAACCGTCCCGGCGCCAACGGCATCATCGGCACCGACGTGGTGGCCCGCGCGGCGCCAGACGGCTATACGCTGCTGCTCAATACCGCCGGCGCGCAGACCCTCAGCCCGGTGCTGTACAAGGCCGGCTATGAGCCGCTGAAAAGCTTTGCGCCGATCTCGCAGATCAGCAATATCGGGTTCGTGATGGTGGTGCACCCCTCGGTGCCGGCCAGGACCGTGCAGGAATTCGTCGCGCTGGCCAGGGCAAAGTCCCGGCCGCTGAGCCTGTCGGCCGGCAGCAGCATGATCGAGCTGATCGGCGCCACCTTCAAGAGCGCCGCGGGCACGCCCGACGTGGTCAGCGTGTCGTACCGCGGCACCGGCCCGCAGATGCAGGCGGTGGTCTCGGGCGAGGTCGACATGACCATCGACCCGTTCAACGGCATGGCAATGATCAAGGCCGGCAAGCTGCGCCCGCTGGCGGTGTTCGCGTCCAAGCGCTCGCCCGCGCTGCCCGATGTCCCGACCATGCAGGAGGCCGGTTTCGACGGCATGGCGTTCAACTCGTGGGCCGGCCTGCTCGCGCCGGCCGGCACGCCCAAGGAGATCGTCACACGGCTGAACCAGGAGATGAACCGCATCCTGGCGCAGCCCGAGATCCGGCAACGGCTGGCCGCGATCGACTACGAGGTGGTGGGCGGCACCCCGGAACAGTTCGCGGCCACCATCGCCGAGGACGCGGCAAGGTGGGCGAAGATCGTCAGGGAAACGAATTACAAGGCGGGTTCCTGAGCCTTCACGACGCCGCCTGGCGCACCAGCCAGTTGCGGAACGCGCGCGCCGCGGCCGGTTCCATCCGGTCACCGTGGTGCATCGCCCCAAAATCCGGGGCACTGACTTTTGCGATCAATGGCGCACCGAATACCAGCTGCGCCTTATGTCTCGCCAGGCGGTAGCAGCCTGACGTAACCGGCCACCTCTTGGGGACGCCGCTGCCGGTCTGGTGCCGGTAGCGGTTTTTGAAGCCGATCCGCTTCTTGCCGGCCATGACTTCCTTGGCTTCGATAATGGTGCGATCGCTTCAGCGCCCCTTGAACACCGGATGCCGAGCGCACACCGACAGCACGATGCGCTCGGACTGCGTCAGGTAGTCGTTCAGCGCGACCGCGCATTCGGCCAGCTTGCCTGCCTCGAACAGCTCCAGGATGTGCTGGTTCATCTCGACGTAAGGGCCGTGCAGGAATTCCGGGTCGTGCAGCATGCCGAACGCCAGGCGCAGTTCCGCGAGCAGGTGGGAGAACATCACGTTCAGGCGCTCGCTGTCGGCCAGCTCCACGATCGCCATGTGGAATTCCATGTTGGCGGTGCCTGCGCCCTGCCAGTCGCCGCTGTCGCGGCAGCGCAGACCGGCCTCCACCGCCTGGCGCAGATGCTTGCGGGCCGGATGGCTGGGGTAGGCCTGGGCGATGGCCTGGCATTCGATCAGCCGGCGCACCCGATATATATCGATGATCGACGCAATGCTCGGAATCGCCACCGACACGCCGCGGTTGGGCTCGTGCTTCAGCAGGCCTTCCTTGGTCAGCACGCGGAATGTCTCGCGTAGCGTATTGCGGGATATCTGCAGGCTTTCGCTCAGCGCCGCTTCCGACAGGCGCTGCCCCGGCTCGAATTCGCCATGCACGATGCGCTGGCGGATCTGTTCTGTGACCCGTTCGGCCAGATTCTTGACGTCAGGTGTTGAGGACATGGTGACTGGATCGGGCACCGGCTCATTCCGGTGCGCACGTGACCGGATGTTAACGCACTTTGTTCAACAATTTGCACGGAATTGGTGCGGGCGATGGCCCATGCGGTGGCTTAGGTGTATACCATGATCGATCAACGCCAAAGATTGTTCAACAATAGTATCGTGTTGGTTGAGTGATACGTGCCGATAGGTCAACATGGCATGCGAGTTGCTAAACAACGCCGATGAAACGAAGTCGTCGCCAAGTCAGTGCGGCGAGCTTTTTCCCACGCTTTGTCCTTGTCCTAGTGAGCGCAACCATGTGGCTTAAAGAAACTACCGCAGAGGAGCGCAAGACGCTCTTTGCCGCCTTCGTCGGCTATGGCGTCGATGCCTTCGACTACATGATCTACACCTTCATGATCCCCACATTCATTCTCGTGTGGGGCATGACCAAGGCCGAAGCCGGCTATATCGCGACCGGCGCGCTGATCAGCTCGGCCGTCGGCGGCTGGCTGGCCGGCATCCTGGCGGACAAGTACGGCCGCGTGCGGATCCTGCAGCTGACCGTGCTCTGGTTCAGCTTATTCACCTTCCTGAGCGGCTTCACCAATTCTCCCGAGCAGCTGTTCGTCACGCGCATGCTGCAGGGCCTGGGCTTCGGCGGCGAATGGTCGGTCGGCTCGGTGCTGATCGCCGAGATGATCCGCGCCCGCCACCGCGGCAAGGCCGTGGGCCTGGTGCAGAGCAGCTGGGCAGTCGGCTGGGGGCTTTCGGCCGTCGCCTTCTGGGCGGTCTATGCCTTGGTCGAGCAGCAATACGCTTGGCGCGTGCTGTTCTGGATCGGCGTGCTGCCCGCGATCTTCATCCTCTACATCCGCCGCAATATCAGCGAGCCCAAGGTGTATCGCGAAACCCAGGCAAAGCTGGCCCGCACCGGTGAAAGCAACAACTTCATGCTGATCTTCAAGCCCGGCGTGCTGCGCGTTACCGTTCTGGCCAGCTTGCTGGCGACCGGCATGCAGGGTGCCTACTATTCGGTGACCACCTGGCTGCCCACCTACCTGAAGATGGAGCGCAACCTGTCCGTTCTCAACACCAGCGGCTACCTGATGGTGCTGATCGCTGGCTCGTTCGCTGGCTACCTGACCAGCGCCTGGCTGTCCGACCACCTGGGTCGCCGCCGCTGCTTCATGCTGTTCGCCGTGAGCGCGGCCATCCTGGTGGTCTGCTACACGCAGCTGCCCATCACCGACGCGGCGATGCTGTTGCTGGGCTTCCCGTTCGGCTTCTTCCTGTCGGGCATCTTCTCGGGCATGGGGGCTTACCTGACCGAGCTGTATCCCAGCCATATCCGCGGTTCGGGGCAGGGCTTCTGCTACAACTTCGGCCGCGCGGTCGGTTCGATCTGCCCGGCCCTGATCGGGCACCTGAGCGCAAAGATGTCGCTGGGCGTGGCGATCGGCTACATGGCCGCCGGCGCCTACGCACTGGTGGTGGTCGCGTGCCTGATGCTGCCGGAGACCCGTGGCCGCGAACTGCTGGGCGAGGCCGAGGCCGCGCACTGAAGCACCGCAGCACTGAAGTCCTGAAGCACCGGAATCACCTATGCAAATCGATCTGAACAGCGACCTCGGCGAGAGCTTCGGCGCCTGGAGCATGGGCAACGATGCCGCCATGCTGGATATCGTCAGCAGCGCCAATGTGGCCTGCGGCTTCCATGCCGGCGATCCGGCAGGCATCCTGCAGACGCTGAAGGCCGCAGCGGAGCGCGGCGTGTCCGTGGGCGCGCACGTCTCGTATCCCGACCTGCAGGGCTTCGGCCGCCGCAACATGGACGTGGCCAGCGCCGACCTGGTGGCCGACGTGATCTACCAGATCAGCGCGCTGTCGGGCATGGCCGCCACCGTCGGCACCGCGGTGCGCTACGTCAAGCCGCACGGCGCGCTCTACAACACCATTGCCAGCGACGAACGCCAGGCGCGAGACGTGATCGCCGCGATCCGCGCGGTGAACCAGGAGCTGGCGCTGGTAGCGCTGGCCGGCTCGCCGCTGGTGGCCTGGGCGCGCGAGGCCGGCCTGCGTGTCATCGCCGAAGCGTTCGCCGACCGTGCCTACACGCCGCAGGGCACGCTGGTGTCGCGCCGCGAGAAGGGCGCGGTGCTGCACGACGCCGCCGACGTGGCCCAGCGCATGCTGCGCCTGGCGCGCGAGGGCACGGTGCTTGCCATCGACGGCAGCGTCGCGCGCGTGGAAGCGCAATCGATCTGCGTGCATGGCGACAGCGACGGCGCGCTCGAGATGGCGCGCGCCGTGCGCGCCGCGCTGGAGCGCGACGGCATCGCGATCCGCGCGTTTGCGTGAGCCCGCGACCCTGAACACACTGGAGAAATACCCATGCAAGCATCCGCACTGGAACGCGCCCGCATCGCCTCGGTGAACGCCGCCCGCGAAGCGCGCGCAAGCTATCGCGCCGGCACCGTGCAGCCCACCGCCGGCGTCGCGCCAGGCATGACGCAGGCCAACATGATCGCCTTGCCGCGCGACTGGGCCTGGGATTTCCTGCTGTACGCGCAGCGCAATCCCAAGGCCTGTCCCGTGCTCGATGTGATCGAGGCGGGCGCGCACCAGACCCAGCTGGCCGAAGGCGCCGACGTGCGCAGCGACATCCCGCTGTACCGCGTCTGGCGCGACGGCAATCTGGCGGAAGAGGTGGCCGACGCCACGCCGCTGTGGGCCGAGCATCCGGACTTGGTCACCTTCCTGATCGGCTGTAGCTTTACCTTCGAGACGCCGCTGCAAGAGGCTGGCATCGAGGTGCGCCATATCGCCGACGGCTCCAACGTGCCGATGTACCGCACCAGCCGCCAGTGCCGTCCGGCCGGCCGCCTGCATGGCGAGCTGGTGGTGTCGATGCGGCCCATCCCAGCGCACCGCGTTGCCGATGCCGTTTCCATCAGCGGGCGTTTCCCCTCGGTGCATGGCGCGCCGGTGCACGTGGGCTACCCGGCCGCGCTGGGCATCGCCGATATCGGCAAGCCCGACTTCGGCGACGCCGTGCGCATCGAGCCGGGCGAGATCCCCGTGTTCTGGGCCTGCGGCGTGACGCCCCAGGCGGCCGTGATGGCGTCCGGCGTGCCGTTCGCCGTGACCCACGCGCCGGGCCATATGTTCATCACCGACGTGCCGGACAGCACGTACCACGTCTGAGACCCCGGGTCTTCTGCGGAGCTAGTCTTGCGTTTCCTGCCCGTCACCTCGAATGCCCTGTTGGTAGAGCTGCCCGATCTCGACCAGACCCTGGCCCTGCTGGCCTCCCTGCAGCGCGATCCGCTGCCTGGCGTGGCCGAGCTGGTGCCCGCCGCGCGCACCATTCTCGTTCACTTCCGCCCGTCGGCGACCAGCGCCGCCGTGCTGGTGCGCGCCATCGCCGTGCGTGACCTGTCGCAGCGCGTCGAGCGCAGCGACGTCCTGGTGGAGATCCCGGTGCGCTATGACGGCGAGGACCTGGCCGAGGTCGCGCAACTGCTCGGCATCACGCCGGAGGAAGTGGTGCGCCGCCATACCGGCAGAGAATACACCGTGGCCTTTACCGGGTTTGCTCCGGGCTTTGCCTACCTCAGCGGCGGCCATCCCAGCTTTGACGTGCCGCGCCGCGGTACGCCGCGCACGCGCATTCCCGCTGGCGCGGTCGGCCTGGCGGGCACCTTCAGCGGCGTGTATCCGCAGGCCAGCCCCGGCGGCTGGCAGATCATCGGCGTGACGCCGGTGCCGATGTGGGACCTGGATCGCGACCAGCCCGCGCTGCTGCAGCCCGGCTATCGCGTGCGCTTTGTCGATATCGCAACGCTCAATGGCGGGGCGCATCCCCCCGGCAGCATTGCCGCGACGCCGGTGCGCCAGCCCGTGCAGTCCCTGCAGTCCGATAGCGCGCCTGCAGCCGCGGCGCTGAAGGTGAAGGGCACCGGCCTGCAGACCCTGTTCCAGGACCTGGGCCGGCACGGCCAGGCGGGACAGGGCGTCTCGGCCTCGGGCGCGATGGACCAGGCGGCGCTCAAGGCGGCCAACCGGCTGGTGGGCAACCGCAGCGATGCCGCGGCGCTCGAGACCATCGGCGCCGGCCTGCAGCTGCAGAGCGTGGGCGAGAGCGTGCTGGCCGTCACCGGCGCGGATGCGCCGCTGACGGTGTGCACGGCCGATGGCCGTCAATGGGACGTCCCGAACCACCAGGCCGTGGCGCTTGCCGATGGCGACACGCTGTCCGTCGGCCAGCCGCTGGCCGGGGCGCGCTGCTACGTCGCGGCGCGCGGCGGTTTTGCGGTCACGCCGGTGCTGGGCAGCTGTGCCACCGACACGCTGGCCAAGGTCGGCCCGGCGCCGCTGGCGGTTGGGGATGTGATCAACCTGCGGCAGGCTCCGGCCGGTGCCATCGTCGGCGCCCCCGAAACGCCCGCCGAAAACCTGCCCACGGTGGAGCAGGAAGTCGTGCTCGACGTGGTGCTCGGCCCTCGCACCGACTGGTTCACCGCCGAGTCCGTACAACGGCTTGCCGCGCAGCGCTGGCAGGTCACGCCGCAATCCAACCGCGTGGGCCTGCGCCTGGCCGGCGAAGTGGCGCTGGAACGCGCCATCGCGGGCGAATTGCCCAGCGAAGGCACAGCGCTCGGGGCGCTGCAGGTGCCGCCTAGCGGCCAGCCCGTCCTGTTCCTGGCCGACCATCCGCTCACCGGCGGCTATCCCGTGATCGGCTCCGTGGCGCCTTATCACCTCGACCGCGCCGGACAAATTCCCGTCGGTGCCTGGCTGCGCTTCCATCCCGTCGGCGCCTTCGAAGAACTGCAACCGTAACTGCCATGAAGAAAGTCCTGATTGCCAACCGTGGCGAGATCGCCGTTCGCATCATCCGCGCCTGCGCCGACTATGGCGTGGCCTCCGTCGCTGTCTATGCCAATGCCGATATCGACGCGATCCACGCGCGCCTGGCCGACGAAGCCTACGGCCTCGACGGCGACCGCCCGGCCGACACCTACTTGAATATCCCCAAGCTGCTGGAGATCGCGCGCCGCAGCGGCGCCGACGCGGTGCACCCGGGCTATGGCTTCCTGTCGGAAAGCGAAGCCTTCGCCCGCGCGGTGATCGATGCCGGCCTGACCTGGATCGGACCGTCGCCGGAAACCATTGCCCGGCTGGGCGACAAGGTGGAAGCGCGCAAGATCGCGCTGCAGGTGGGCGCGCCGCTGGTGGCCGGCACGTCCGACCCGGTGAGCGATGCCAACGAAGTGCTGGCCTTTGCCGAGCGCCACGGCCTGCCCATCATCATCAAGGCAGCCTTCGGCGGCGGCGGCCGCGGCATGAAGATCGCCTGGCGCATGGATGAGGTCGAAGAGCTGTACGCGTCAGCCGTGCGCGAGGCGGTCACGGCTTTCGGCCGCGGCGAGTGCTTCGTCGAGCAGTTCCTCGACAAGCCGCGCCATATCGAAGCGCAGGTGCTGGCCGACCGGCACGGCAACGTGGTGGTGCTCGGCACGCGCGACTGTTCGCTGCAGCGGCGCAACCAGAAGCTGGTGGAAGAGGCCCCGGCGCCGTTCCTGAGCGACGAACAGCGCGCCCGCATCCACGCCGCCGCGCGCGAAATCTGCGCCGCCGCGGGCTACACTAGCGCCGGCACGGTCGAATTCCTGCTCAGCGCCGGTGGTGCGATCTCGTTCCTGGAGGTCAACACCCGCCTGCAGGTCGAGCACCCGGTGACCGAGCAGACCACCGGTGTCGACCTGGTGGTCGAGCAACTGCGCGTGGCCGACGGCCTGCCGCTGTCGATCACCGAAACGCCGGCGCCGCTGGGCCATTCGATCGAGTTCCGCATCAACGCCGAGGACGTCGGCCGTGGCTTCCTGCCGACGCCGGGCCCGGTGCAGTGCTTCGAGGTACCGTCCGGCCCGGGCGTTCGCGTCGATTCCGGCGTGCAGACCGGCTCGGTGGTGCCCGGCACCTTCGACTCGCTGATGGCCAAGCTGATCGTGACCGGCGCCACGCGCGAGCAGGCGCTGGCGCGTGCGCGCCGCGCGCTGCGCGAGTTCCGGATCGAGGGCGTGGCCTCGGTGCTGCCGTTCCATCGCGCCGTGATCGACCATGCCGATTTCCTGGGCGCCGATGGCTTCAAGGTCCATACGCGCTGGATCGAGTCCGACTTCGCCGAGCCGCTGGCCGCCGCCGCGCGCGCCGAGCCTCAGCCGGATGGCAGCCTGCTGCGCACCGCGATCGAGATCGACGGCCGCCGCATGGTGCTTGGCCTGCCGGCGCAGCTGCTGCGGGGCCTGGCCGAAGCGCCGGGGCAGGGCGGTGCGGCCGCACCCGCGCCGGCTGCGACCACCAACGCCGCCGACCTGCCTTCGCCGATCGCCGGCACCGTGCAGGCCTGGAAAGTCAACGCGGGCGACGAGGTCAGGGAAGGTGACCTGATCGCGGTGATGGAAGCGATGAAGATGGAGGTGCAGGTCCACGCCCATCGCAGCGGCAGCGTCACGTGGCAGGCTGAAACGGGCGTGTACCTGACCGTGGGGGCGCGGCTGGCCAGCGTGGAGTGAGAGCGGACGGCCGCCGGCCTGGTTTGTCGATTCGTTTGCCGATTATTTGGCCGATTTTTGTCCGATCGGGCACGTGCAAGCGGGCGGTGGTCTCTCCCGCAAGCGGGAGAGGTAGCAAACAATCAGCAGGTTCGTGCCACCGCAGTGTGCTGCGGGCGCCGACCTAGCCCGCCCCGGCCCGCTGCACGCCCGGCCGCCTATCCTCTACCACGAACGCCGCCTGCGTGCCGACCGCGCTGTCGGCGCGCGCCACGTCTTCCACGGCGCGCAGCGTGGCGGCCCAGCGCGCAGGCGTGGCCTCGACCACGCTGTAGCCGCGCTGGTCCGGCTGTGCATGCACGATATGCGGGTTGTGGGCCACGATCTTTGCCACACTCCGCTCGCTGCTGCCCGAGGCCGAGGCGATGGAGGTCGTGCAGAACTCGCTGGCGATCACGCGGGATGACGGGTCGCCGAAGTCCGCCAGTACATTGCAAGCGTAGTGCTGGTGGATATCGCCGCCGATGAACACGGTATTGCGCGGCGCCGCCGCGGCGATGCTGTCGAGCAGGCGCTGGCGCGCGGCGGGATACCCATCCCAGGTATCGCTGTGGAAGGCTTCTTCCGGCGGCGCCTTGTAGTTCCGCCGCGAGAAGATGGTTTGCTGCGCGATCGCGCTCCAGCGCGTCTGGTCGTGCTGGTCCTGCGCCAGCCCCTGTGCCAGCCATCGCTCCTGCGCGCTGCCCAGCATGGTGCGGCGCGGATCGTAGAGCGCGCTGCATTCACCGGGGGACACTGCGCCCTTGCGAGGCCGTCCAGGTTCACGGCAGGGCTGGATATCGCGATACTGGCGGTCGTCCAGCACATGGAAATCGACCAGCCGGCCCCAGCGATGGCGTGCATGGATGCTCAGCGCATCGGGCCTGCCAAGGCCCGCCGTGCCGTGCACCAGCGTGCTGGCGCGGATCGGCATGTTTTCATAGAACGCCTGGTATCCGGCCGTGCGCCTTGCAAGAAATGCGGTGGCAGGCTCGCTGCCCGCGCGTCCCGCATAGTCGTTCTGCACCTCATGGTCATCCCAGGTTACCAGCCAGGGGCACGCAGCATGCATAGCCTGCAGCAGCGGGTCGCTCTTGTACAGCGCGTAGCGGTCGCGAAAGTCCTGCAGGCTGGTCGCGGTGGGCAAGCTGTGCGTGCGCGGCAGGTGCGTCCGCGCGCTGGCCGGCACCGCGCCCTCGTAGATGTAGTCGCCCAGGAACACCACCAGGTCCAGTTCTTCCTGCAGCATCTGCCTGTACGCGGCGTAGTGACCTTGCTCCCAGCGCTGGCAGGAGGCAAAGGCAAAGCGCACGCGCGTCGCCAGCGTGTCTGTCGCCGGCGTGGTGCGGGTGCGGGCCGGGGTGGTGACTGCGTCGCCGTGCATGAAGCGGTAGTAGTACCAGCGGTCGGGGCGCAGCCCGTCGACTTCCACATGCACGGAATGGCCGAGTTCCGGCAGCGCCTGCGAATGGCCGCGGCGCACGATGCGCCGGAATGCGTCGTCCTCGGCAACCTCCCACCCGACGGTCAGCGGCCCCTGCAGCGGCGTGGTGCCGAGGGCATCGGCCTGCGGCGTGCCGGGGATGGCGCCGGCGAACAGGCGCGTCCACAGCACGAATCCATCGGGCGTCGGCGCGCCGCTGGCCACGCCCAGCTGGAACAGATCGTGCTCGCGCAGCGTGGCGGAGATGGCCCAGCGGGGCAGCTGGGTGGCGAGGGCAGAGGCTGCCGCCAGCGTCAGGAAGGTTCTTCTTTGCATGCCGGTTCCGGGATGTCGGTGGTTGGTGTCGCGCTGTCGATGTGCAGAACTATAGCCAATCCGTTCTACCGGTTCTGGACAGGGGAAGTCGTCCCGCTTCTTGCCGAAGCGCTTCTTCGTGGCGGGCACCTGGATGGCCGAGACCTTGAACAGGCCCGGCAGGGTGAACTCGCCCGCACCCTTCTTGTGGATGGCGCTAACGATGGTGTTCTCCCGGCTCGCGCGCGGTCGACTGCACCAGCAGACGCCGCCCGTGATATCGGCCAGCCCGCTCGCGGGAGCGCGCGGCCGAAGGCAGGCCCAGTGCCAATATCTTTGCTATGGCCGCAAAGGCATTAGGCAGTGCGAAGGTCTTATCGCCCGCCGCAGCGGCCCATATTATTGGATCGGCAAAAAACGGCCTCTGATCTTTGCTCGGAAAGCAATAGGTGCAATGCGATAGTCGATCCGCGCCAGTTCCGCATAGCCGCCACCGCCGACGATGCCCATGACGCGGTCGCCCGGCGCGAAGCCCTGTACTGCGTCGCCTCCGTGCGAACCGCCGCGGTACACGTTCAGCACGGCATTCGGCACCAGCTCTACGGCGAGGCGCGCGGACATCTCGAGCGGCACGTTCTGGTCATCGTCGCCGTGCAGGAACAGCGCGGGGACGGTGATCGCGCGCAGGTCGTCGGTGAAGTCGGCCTCCGGAAACTGGCGTACGCACGCATACTGGCCGAGGATGCCGCCGGTCATGGCCTGCGCCCGGAAGGCGTCGATCACGCCTGCCTTAAGCACCGTTGATGCTGTCAGCAGGCAGTAGGCGGTCAGCCCTTGCATCGGGATCGCTGCCAGCATTGCATCGTCGGTGTCATGGCGGGCGCCGCCTGGGTGGGCGGCACGTACGGCGCGCTCGTTGGCGCGGCACTGTTTGGCATGGGGCTTCCTCCTCGGTGGCAGCTGCCGGGGCGGGGACCGGGCGCTTGCGTCTCGCACCGGCCGGGCAGATGGTGCCGACGATGTTAGGAGAGGGTGGCCGGCGAGCGGTAGCGATATCTCCGCATGCCGCCATGCGCGTGGCGCATGGATCGGGTTGACCGCACCCTGGGCCGGGATTACACTGCGCCGCGTTCTTCCCAACGGAGCTATCCGTGGACAGTTGTCCCAGTCCTTCTTGCGCAACGGGAGATTCCCCGGGCGCGCCGGCGCGCTGAGACACTGCGGTCATCCGCTGCAGTGCCGCCGCCCGGCGCTGCCACGCCCATGCGGCCAGGCCCACGCCTGCGGCCGCCGGTGCCCGACCTCCCTTGCTGCCTTTCGATGTCTTGTCATGGCCGGCGTGTATCGTCGCCAGCCATATGGCTGTATTTGCTCAGGAGGTTGCCAAATGGTGTGGCACCAGTTCTTCGTACGCCTGGCCGCGGTGGTCATCGTGGCCGCGGCCTGCCGGCCGGCGCTGGCGGCGCGGCCGCTTATCACCGACGATGCCCGCATCGTCGATCCCAAAGCCTGCCAGCTGGAATCTTGGATGCAGTTCCAGTCCGGGGGCAATGAGCTGTGGGCGCTGCCCGGCTGCAATCCCACCGGCAACCTCGAACTGACGCTGGGCGGGTCGCTGCAGCGCGTCGATGGCGGCTGGGACGGCACCAACGTGCAGTTCCAGGCCAAGACCCTGCTCAAGCCGCTGGAAACCAACGGCTATGGCATCGCGCTGTCGGGCGGGGCGATCCACCATCCCGGCGCCGAGCCCGGCAAGGTGCTGGGCAACCTCTATGTCAACGTGCCGGTGTCGTTCTCGTTCGCCGACGACCGCTTCGTCGCGCACCTGAACCTGGGCGCCAACCGCGACACCGGCAATCGCCAGACGCGCATGACCTGGGGCGTGGGCACCGAGACCCAGCTGCACACGCGCGTGTTCCTGATCGCCGAGACCTTCGGCGAGAACCGCGGCAAGCCGTCATTCCAGGCGGGCTTTCGCTTCTGGGTGGTGCAGGACCGGGTGCAGGTCGACACCACCTATGGCAACGTGTTCGGCGGCGGCACCGGCGCGCGCTTCTTTACGGTGGGCCTGCGCCTGCTGTCGCCGCCGTTCCTGCCGTAGCGGACGGTTGGCGGCTCTTGCCGCGTGGGGGCGGGCGGCGAGTGCCGGTCGCCGCTCCGCCGGAGTCCCTCTTACTGCGTTGGCTTCGACATTTGCGTGGCGAAGTACCCGCCCGTACCGGTGCTGGCGACCATCACCAACGTGCGCACATAGCGCGTGCTGCTGTTCACGACGATTTCGCCGTTGGCCGGCATCAGCCGCAGCGCGGCAAGGCCGTTGTGCGGGATGCCGGTCGACAGGGAGCAGCCGGTGGTGCCTGGCTGCGTCGAGACCTGGGCGACCATGCGCACCGTATACATGTTCTTTGCCGATCCGGGGGTGGCCAGCGTGGCCGTGCCCTGGAGGTCGCACACGCGGGTGCCGTTGGTATGGGTGCCGGTGACATTGCCGGCGTCGTCGATCTGCATGGCGAAGCCGCTCTGCTTCCAGCTGCCGGCGATGGCGGCCTGGTCCACGGCGAGCGCGTTGGACGCATGGTAGGTGCCCGACAGATCGTTGGCATCGTTGGACGGCGGAATGACGAAGCTGCCATCGAGGCGCTGGCCGGGGGTAATGGTGCCGCTCCCGGTGACCGGCATGGCGAGTCCGGTCTCATACAAGGTGCCAGGGCCCAGCGTCCAGGTCGAACCCGAGAACTGGAACGTGCCTCCCAGCACGCCCAGCAATCGCGGTTGGACGAAATTTCCGCCGGGGCCGACCAGCGTGGTCGTCGCGAAGCTGACCCAGATCCCTTCGCTGCCATTGCCTACCGCGGCGGTCGAGCCCGCTTGCGGGGCGTTCAGGCTTGGCAGCAACTCTCCCTTGGGTGCGGGCGCTGGCGTGGGTTCAGGCGACGGTGCAGGCGACGGTGCGGGTGCTGGGGCGGGGGCTGGCGCCGGCGCGGGCTTGTTGTCAGATGGCGGCGTCTGTGGCGCCGCATTGCCAGTGCCGTCATCGCCGCCGCCACAGGCAGCCAGCAAAGCGAGAGCCGACAGCAGGGCTGCCGGCATGACCAGTTGTCTCATTGGATTTCACCTCAGGATGGGGACGGTCCTGGCCGTCCCGTTGCTCGGACGCCGGCAGGTTCCCGCGACAAGCAGGGCTGGAAGACGCGGGAATCGCCGGCCGAGTCAAGCTAGAGGTCCAATGCACTGCGGTAAATCAGCGCAATCCTAAAATTGCTTCAGTCATTGCGGCGCTACAGCGCCAGGCCGGTCTCACTCCGGCAACGCCCCCACCTTGCGCAACGCCGCGCGCGCAATCTCCATCCGCGCCCTGGCATGTTCCGGCCGCAGCAGATCCAGATTCAGTGCGAACAGGTAGTCGTCATTGCCGCGTTCGACCCAGCCGACCAGCCAGCCCACCGCCGGTTTGGCCGAGTTGGCCCAGCCGGTCTTGCCGTGCAGGGTGTAATTGGCGGTGCGCTCCAGCACGGTGATGTCGTCCACGGCCTTGAAGGTGGCGGGCGAGAACGGCAGCGTGCGCTGCACCAGGCCCTTGAGGAACTCGATCTGCTGGTAGGCGCTGATCTGCAGCTTGCCGTTCAGCCAGAAGAGGTCGACCGGACCGGAACTGTCAGCGTTGCCATAGTGCGACGCGGTCAGGTAGCGCTGGTAGGCCGCGCTGCCGACCCGGCGCGCCAGCGCCTGGTAGGCCGGCACGCAGGAATTGGGCAAGGCCACGCGCAACGGCACGTCGGCGTTGCAGGTCTCGGGCAGCACGGCCTTGCCGCCGACCAGCCAGACCTTGCCGTCCCACGGCAGCTTGTCGTGGTCGACGTCGGCCACCGCGCCGGTCTCGAGGCCGATCAGGGAATTCATGATCTTGAAGGTCGATGCCGGCGAATACGGCGTGGCGGCGCGCGAGGGGTTGTAGGTCAGCATGCGCTCGCGCCGCAGGTCGTAGATCACCATGGTGCCGGTGGTCTCGGCCTGGCGGAACAGTGCCGCGGCGTCGAGCGACGCTTCCTTTGGCGCGGCCAGCGCGGGCAGGTGGGCGGCAAGCAGGCCGAGGCTCAAGGCCACCGGCGTCAGCAGACGGGCAAGACGATTGTTCATGGTTATGCGTGGGAAGTTGGGGAAATGACAATCCGGGCCCGGACCGTGATGCGCAGCATAGGAGAGCGCTTGCGCAGCGCCAACCGCGTGCCCTGTAACTTGCGTAACATGGCGGACGTCGCCACTGATGCTGCCTTCCAGATTGATGTCCGCTTCGCCTGCCCCGATCCATATCGATGTGTCGAGTCCCTACCGCGTAGACGGCCAGCCCGCGCGCTACCAGTCGGTCTGGCTGCTGGCGCGTGCCTGGCATGCGCATCGCAGCGGCGAGGGCATGGTCACCGCCGCCGCGGTACGCAGCGCGTTCCCCGCGGCGGCCAACCTGCGCATGCTGGTGTCGCGCGCGTTTGCAGACTTCGCCCGCTGGGGCATCGTGGTGGGATGGGGCGCTGAGCGCGCGCGCGATCCGGCCGCGGCCAACCCGGCGCAGCGCAGCCGCGGGCCGTTCTGGCTGGCTCCCCCCAGCGCGCGCCGTCTGCGCTTCGTCGCCAATGGCCGCACGCTGGGCCCGGTTGCGCTGGCGCGGCATTTCGGCTTTCCGGCCCGGGCGCATCCCGTGCCGCCTGCGCAGCGCGATGGCACGGGCTACGTGATGCGCGACATGGCCTTCTGGAGCGAGCTGACGCAGGCCATGCGCAGCGCGCAGGACGGCCACGCGGGCGCCCACGGCTTTGCCGTGGCGGAGTCCTTCGGCGCGGCGCGCCGGCTGGCCGGCGACAGTTTCCAGCAGGCCTTGTCGTTGCTGAAGGAAAGCCAGGCGTGGCGTCGCTGCGGGCGCCTCGACCAGAGCCGCGCCGCGCTCCGGCGCTTCGACCGGCTGGCGCAGGCGGCCGACGCGGGCGCGGCCACGCCGGCGTTCCAGGCCATGGCGCAGGTGGTGCGCGCCTGGGAGCGCTATACGCGCGGCGACGGCGAGGGTGCGCGCGCCGGGCTGGAACACCTGCACGCCGATGCGGAACTGCGCCTGGTGGTGCGCTACAACCCGCGCGTGCGCTTCGAGGTGCTGAACCTCGAAGCGCTCTTGCACAAGGCCGATGCCATGCGCCCCGCGCATGCGGCAGCGGCCACGGCGGCGCAGCGCGCGCTGGACGCGTTCTCGGTGGCGCTGCAGGCCGCTTATGAGGCCGATTCGGTCGATGCCGTGCAGCATGCCGCGGCCAATATCGGGCTGAGCCTGTGGCTGTTCTGGCGCCATGGGCTGATCGATGGCGGGCGCAGCCTGTCCGCCAGCGCCGTGCAGCGGCAGGCGATGCGCTGGCTGGGGCTGTCGGAATGGATCTGCGACCGCTTTGGCGTTGGCGGAGGCACGGCGTGGAACGCGATCTTCCTGCTGCGCATCGCGCGCGGCAGCTGCGGGCCCGATGCGCCGCCGCTGGACCGCCCGGCCAGCGCCAGCGACAGCATGGCCATGTTCCGCCGGCAGCGGCCGCTTTCGGTGGCCGACGCGGTCGAGGCGCTGCGGCCGTTCCATGCGCCGTTTGCGCCGGCCAGGGGCTTCGTGCGCTGGTCCGCCGTGGCCGCCTTCGCGCTGGAAGACCACGACGCCGGCCACGTCAGGCTGGCGCCGCTGCAGCTGGCCAACCTGCTGCTGGAATCGGCCTGGTACCTGACCCATGAACAGGGCGCCACCGCCGCCGCATGCGCCGCGGTGGAGCGGCTGGCCGGGCAACTGCCCGGGTTGCGTCCGGCGGAACGGGCCTTCTTCACGGCCGAGCTGCGCGCGCTGCCCCCGGCCTTGCGCGACGCCGCGGCGGAAGCGGCGCGGCGCCACCGCAAGCGTGCCTGACGGCGTTCGCTAACTGGCCGCGGGAACGACGCGGTTGGCGCGCGACAACTCGCCCGGCGTCATGTTGTAGAGCCGCCGGAACGCCGCGATAAACGCCGACAGCGACTCATAGCCGCAATCCAGCGCCACTTCGGTCACGGCTTCGCCGCGCTCCAGCCGGGGCACGGCGTCGAGCAGCCGCAGCCGCTGGCGCCAGGCGCGGAAGGTCAGCCCGGTTTCGCGCTGGAACAGCCGCGTCAGGGTCTTGCCCGAGACCGCCAGCCGCGCGCTCCATGCCGCCAGGCTGGTGTCGCGGTCGGCATGGCGTTGCAGGCCATTGCAGACCAGGCGCACGCGCGGGTCGGCGGGCAGCGGCAGCATGAATTCCACTTCGGGTGCGGTGCCAAGCTGGTCGATCAGCACGCGCGCCAGGCGCCCGTCGGCGCCGCGCTCGTCGTATTCCGCCGGCAGGTGGCTGAAGGTGCGAATCAGCTCGCGCAGCAGCGGGCTGACGGTCAGCACGCGGCAACGGGCCCGCGCCGCGGCGCACACGCTGTTGTCGACGCTGTTGTCCAGGTAGAGGCTGCGGATGCGCGTGCCCGTCGCGCAGCGCACGCGGTGCGCCACGCCGGCCGGAATCCACACCGCCCATTGCGGTGGCGCGACAAAGCGCCCGCGCTCGGTCCATACCTCCAGCACGCCCTGCAAGGCATAGGCGAACTGGCACCAGGGATGCCGGTGGCGGTAGCCCAGCACGCGGTTGGGCAGGGCTTCGATGTGGCCGTACAGCGGGCGAGGCAGCCGCGCGAGCGCGCGCAGGGCGGGATCATGGGCAGGCATGCGTGGTCCGGTGGTAGTGGTGGGCGATCACTGGCGGAACGGGCAGCGCGGCGGCGGAGGTCCGCTCATGTCCGATTGCCGACACCGGATGCGACTTTGCCGTTAGCCAGATTGTCTGGCGCAGGCTAACTTGCGCTCGCCCCACAAGACAATCCGGGCAATCCGCTCTACCGCTCGTGCCGGTTGCGTCCGCTCCGGCATGCAACTTCGCTGTGTTACCCAGGGAGCCTGCGATGCACCGCACCAGATTCTTCACCGCTCTGCGCCTGGCCGGCATGTGCTCGGCACTGACGCTGGCCGCCGCGCCGGCATGGGCCGTAGACGAGGCCGGCAAGTACTGCGACACGCCTTCGACCTGTATCAACCCGATGGCCACCGGCGGCATGGTGACCTCTTCCAACCGCCTGGCGACGCAGGCCGGGCTGCGCGTGCTGGAGCGCGGCGGCAATGCGGTCGATGCCGCCATCGCGGTGGCGTCGACCATCGCGGTGGTGTACCCGCACATGAACTCGATCGGCGGCGACGCCTTCTGGCTGATCTACAACGCCCGCACGCGCGAGGTGCGCGCGCTCAATGCCAGCGGCCGCGCCGGCGAACGCGCCACCATCGCGCTTTACCGGGACAAGGGACTCGACCGGGTTCCCGCGCGCGGCTACCTGTCGGCGATCACCGTGCCCGGCACTGTCGCCGGCTGGGAAGCGGCGTACCAGTACGCGCGCCAGGGCATGGGGCGCAGCCTGCCATGGCCGGAGCTGATGGCCGACGCCATCCGCCATGCCGAGGGCGGGTTCCCGGTGTCGGCGTCGCTGGCGTCGTGGAGCCGCGTCAATCTCGATCCGGCCGACACCGAATTCCGCGCCTTGCAGCGCTTCGACGGCTTTCGCCAGACCTTCCTGAAACCGGACGGATCGGCCTACCGGATGGGCGAAACGCTGCGCCAGCCTGACCTGGCCGGCACGCTGCGCCAGATTGCGTCCGGTGGTGCCGCCGCGTTCTACCAGGGCGAGATCGCGCGCAAGATCGTGGCCGACCTGCAGGCGCACGGCGGCGTGCTGACCCAGGCCGACTTTGCCCGCCACCGCGCCGACTGGGTCCAGCCGATCACCGTCAACTACCGCGGCTACCAGGCCGTCAACGTTCCGCCCAACACGCAAGGCTTTGCCTCGCTGGAGATCCTGAACATCCTGGACAAGCGCGACGTGCGTGCGCTGGGCGAGGGCACGGCCGACTACTACCACGTGCTGGTGGAGGCCACCAAGCAAGCGTTTGCCGATCGCGACCGCTACCTCGCCGATCCGGACTTCGTGCAAATCCCGCTGGAACGGCTGCTGTCGTCGCGCCACGGGCAGGCCCAGTCGGGGCGCATCAGCATGCTGCGCGCCGGCGCCGACGTGAAGCCGATGGATCCGCACGGCGATACGGTATGGTTCGGCACCGCCGACAAGGACGGCAACGTGGTGTCGATGATCCAGAGCGTCTATCACGACTTCGGCTCGGGCATCGTGCCCAGGGGCACCGGTGTGCTGCTGCAGAACCGCGGTGCGTTCTTCTCGCTCGATCCCGCGCATGTGAACCACCTGGCGCCGGGCAGGCGCACCTTCCATACGCTCAACCCGGCGCTGCTGCTGAAGGACGGCAAGCCGTTCCTGGTCTACGGCACCATGGGCGGCGAGGGGCAGCCGCAAACGCAGGCCGCGCTGGTGACGCGCATCGTCGATTTCGGCATGTCGCCGCAGGACGCGGTCAATGCGCCGCGCCTGCTCTATGGGCGCAACTGGGGCGTGTCGTCGAACGATCTCAAGATCGAGGGCCGCGTGCCGGAAGCGGTGACTGCGGAACTGGCGCGGCGCGGGCATCCGGTGAAGCGGGTGCAGGCCTTTACCGACACCATGGGCCATGCCGGCGCGATCCTGATCGACCCGGTCACCGGCGTGATGTATGGCGCGGCCGATCCGCGCGGCGACGGCCTCGCGGCAGGGCTGTAGCGGGGCGTAAACAGGAAAGGGCGACCACGGTCGCCCTTTCTTTCAATCGCCGGCCGGCTTAGTCGAACAGCTCGTGCCAGATGCTCTTCTTCCGATAATGCTTCTGCTCGCGCTCGTAGTGGCGGTCGCGGTCACGATCACCGTAGCCGCGCTGGTAGCCCTGCGGTGGCGGCGCGCTGTGCATGGGGGCCTGCTGCTGTGGCGGTTGCTGCATCGGAGCCTGTTGCGGGGCGGCCGCTGCCGAGCGTTCCAGGATCTTGTCGAGCTCGCCCCGGTCCAGCCAGACGCCGCGGCACTTGGGGCAGTAATCGATCTCGATGCCCTGGCGTTCGGACATCACGAGTTGGGTTTGCGGGCACACCGGACAGTCCATGGGTTCTCCTGTTGCAATGAAAAACGGTCCAGTTATGACTGGCCGCGGCGCCGATGGTTCGGCCAGCACGGCGGCCGGAAGTGGTGCGTACGGCTCATAAAGGGGGCGAGGGCCGGGAATTTGCATGCCAGGCCGCCGTCGAAGGCATATGGCCGCCTCGCATCTCCTTCCCCCTGTGCTCGCGTTGGTGCGCCGGCTGGCGTGGCTGGCGCTGTGGATCGGCCTGGGCTGGCTGGCCTGGCCCTGGCTGCAGCCGCCGCTGGAGCGCGCCATCTACGCGGCCCGGCTGTCCGCCCGGCCCGCGCCGGCGACGCTGCCGATGCCGGTCACCGGGGTTGCCCCAGGGGCGCTGCGGGACACCTGGCACGGCGCGCGTTCCGGCGGGCGCAAGCATGAAGGCATCGACATCTTCGCGCCGCGTGGCCGGGAAGTGGTGTCGGCCACCGAAGGCATTGTCACGCGCGTAGGCACCAACCAGCTGGGGGGAAACGTGGTGTGGGTGATGGGGCCGGGGCGGCAGCTGCACTACTACGCCCATCTGGACCGGTATGCCGGCGTGCGTGCCGGCGACATCATCGCCGCCGGCACCGTGCTGGGGTATGTCGGCACCACCGGCAATGCGCGGGGCACCCCGCCGCACCTGCACTACGGCATCTACACCGCGGGCGGGGCGATCAATCCCTACCTGTTGCTGAAGCCAGCCATGGCCGCCGGCGCGCGCTAGCGCAGCCGGCGTGTGGAGTATCGGGGTTCAGGCGGCCTCGCCGACCGTACCGTGGCCGGCTTCGTCGGCGGCGGCTTCCTTGCCGCCGGGCAGCAGCAGGTTCAGGAACACCGCGGACAGCGAGCCCACCGTGATGCCTGAGCCGAACACCTCGTGGACAAAGGCGGGCAGCTTGGCCAGCAGTTCCGGACGGAAGGTCACGGCCAGGCCGCAGCCGATCGACACCGCGACAATCAGCGTATTGCGCTGCGTGAACTTTACCGTGCTGAGCATCTGGATGCCGCCGGAAACGATCATCGCGAACATCATCAGGCCGGCGCCGCCAAGCACCGGCTGCGGAATCGTCACCACCAGCGCGCCCAGCACCGGGAACAGCCCGGCCAGCAGCAGCATCACGCCGGTCAGCGCCACCACATGGCGGCTGGCCACGCCGGTCAGCGACACCACGCCGACGTTCTGGGCAAAGGTGGACAGCGGCGGGCTGCAAACCAGCGCCGCGAAGGCCGAGCCAAAGCCGTCGCACAGGATGCCGCGCGACAGGCATTTGCCCGACACCGGCCGCTGCGTGGCCGAGCCCAGCGCCATGAAGGTGCCGGTCGATTCCACGATGGTGACCAGGAAGGCGATCGACATGGCGACGATGCCGGAGATCGGGAACGACATCCCGAAGTGCAGAGGCTGCGGCACCGCGAACACCGGCGCCTGGTGGAACTGGGTGAAGTCGATCAGGCCCAGCGCCAGGCACAGCAGGTAGCCGCCGGCAATGCCGACCACGATGGCCGAGGCCGACAGCATGCCCTTGCCCCATTGCACCACCGCCACCACCAGCGCCAGCACGGCGACGGCAATCGCCAGGTTGCCGGGGGCGCCGTAGCGGCTGCTGCCCTGGCCGCCGGCGGCCCAGTCGATCGCCACCGGGATCAGCGACAGGCCGATCATGGTGACGACCACACTGGTGACGGTATGCGGGAACAGCTTGCGGATCGCGGGCATGAAGAAGCTGCCCAGGATCATCACCAGCGAGCCCGCCAGCGCCGAACCCAGGATGCCGGCCACGCCGTGCTCGACGCCTACGCTGATCGCCGCGCCGACAAAGGCAAAGCTGGTGCCCATCACGCACGGCATGCGGATGCCGACCGGGCCCACGCCCTTGCACTGGATGATGGTGACGATGCCCGAGCCCAGCAGCGCGGCATTGACCAGCGCCACCACCTGGTCGGAGGGCAGGCGCAGCGCGCCGCCGATCACCAGCGGCACCGCAATGATGCCGCCCAGCGCGGCCAGCAGATGCTGGAGCGCCAGCAAGAACGTCGTCAACCGTGGGGGACGGTCTTCCACCTGGAACAGCAAGGGCGCCATTCGAGTCTCCTGTCGTCTGCCCGGATGTTCCGGGCTGTCTTGTTCTTCTGGCGCCGGGCGGGGAACCCGGCGCCCTCGTGCACGCTCGCGGGCCAGGTGCGGCAGCTCCGCGAGCGAGGCGGGCAGGATCTGCATCCCGCCTCAACAGGCGTGCAAGAATAACAGGGATCAGCGAACCGTGATACAAAGATTGCATACAATTTGTATCAACTCCCATGCGCTGGAAGACAAGGCGGATGCCCCGGAAGCCGCCTGCATGGCGGCTTCCCGGGCTCAGCGGCGCTGCGCCAGCGCCTTCTGGATCGCCGCCTCGGTTTCGGCATACTGGCCTTCGCCGAAGTGCTTGTAGACCACGTTGCCGTTGGCGTCGACCAGGTACAGCGCGGGCCAGTACTGGTTGCGCCAGGCGTTCCAGGTGGCATAGGCGTTGTCCTGCGCTACCGGGTAGCGGATGTCGAAGCGCTTGAGCGCGGCCTGGACGTTGCTGGTGGAGCGCTCGAACGCATACTCCGGCGTGTGTACGCCCACCACGACCAGGCCCTGGTCGCGGTATTTGTCGTACCACTTGCGCACATGGGGCAGGGTGTTGATGCAGTTGATGCAGCTGTAGGTCCAGAAGTCGACCAGCACCACCTTGCCGCGCAGGCCGGCAAGGGTCAGCGGTTCGGAATTCAGCCACTTGCCGATACCGGTGAACTCGGGCGCCGTGCCGTAATTGGCGGGCGCGGCGGGCGCTGCGGCGGCGGGCTGGATCGCCAGGGGGGCGGCGGCAAAGGCGGCTGCGGCAAACAGGGTGCGAAGGATGCGGGGCATGGTTCAGGCTCCAGGTTGGGTGGCGGGGAAAAGCGAGGTCAGCCAGGCGACGGCGAGGGTGTCGTACTGGAAGTACATGGCGATGGCGGTGGCCACCACCAGCACGCCGAAGGCCTGCTGCAGCCGCGGCGTATGGCGCGCCAGCCGGCGCACATGGGTGGTGGCGAACTGGCCGCCGTAGGCGATGCCCAGCATCGGCACCGCGGCGCCGGCGGCAAACAGGGCGAGCAGGCCGGCGGCGCGGTGCAGGTCCTGCGCCTTGGCCACCAGCGCCAGGATCGAGGCCAGCACCGGGCCCGCGCACGGGGTCCATACCGCGCCCAGCGTCATGCCCAGTACGAAACCGCCGGCCAGGCCATTCCCGGCCCGGTTGCCGGCGCCGGCGGCGCGGTCGGTGAGCGCGGCGAATGGCGCGGCGAACGGTGCCGTGAGGCGGCCGAAGCCGGCCGGCCACAGCCGTGCCAGGCCTGCGGCGAACAGGATCGCGATGGCGACGTTGCGCACCACGCCCGGGGCGTCGCTGAAGGCGCTGGTGAGCGCGCCGAAGACGATGCCCAGCGCGGAAAAGGCGGAGACGAAACCCAGCGCGATCGCGAGCGGGCGCAGGCGGCTGGTTTCGCCCAGCGAAGCGCCCAGCAGCATGGGCAGCACGGGCAGCACGCACGGCGACGCAATCGTCAGCACGCCGGCGGCAAAGGCAAGGTAGGCATCGATCATGGCGGTGGACTCCCGGATTGGTATGGCTGCATTGCACCGTCCCGGCGTATCCGCGTTGTTTCCGCTTGCGGCCCGCTGTGCAATGTTTCTTGTCCGGACCCGGCCCGGATACACAGCGATACAAAGCGCGCCGCCAGCGCCGCATAATGGCGGCACCGGGCCAGGCGACTGCCATCCCTGGCAGCGCCGGCCGCACCGCTTTTTCTTTTTCTCCTTCTTCGATTCCGGGACCCGCCATGACCCCGCAGGACCATATCCTTATCGTCGACGACGACCGCGAAATCCGCGAACTGGTTGCCGCCTACCTCGAGCGCAGCGGCATGCGCGTGTCCCTGGCCGCCAACGGGCGCGAGATGCGCGCGGCGCTGGACAAGGGCTCGGTCGACCTGGTGGTGCTGGACCTGATGCTGCCCGGCGAAGACGGGCTGGCGCTGTGCCGCGACCTGCGCGCGGGCGAGCGGCGCAACCTGCCGGTGCTGATGCTGACCGCGCGCAACGAGGAGGCCGACCGCATCCTGGGGCTGGAGATGGGCGCCGACGACTACCTGGTCAAGCCCTTCGCCGCGCGCGAACTGCTGGCGCGGATCCGCTCGGTGCTGCGGCGCACGCGCATGCTGCCACCCAACCTGCAGGTCACCGAGGCCGCCAGCGTGCTGGCGTTCGGCCCGTGGCGGCTGGACACCAACGCGCGCCACCTGATCGACGAGCAGGACGTGATCGTCGCGCTCAGCGGCGCGGAATACCGGCTGCTGCGCGTCTTCGTCGACCACCCGCAGCGGGTGCTGACGCGCGACCAGCTGCTCAACCTGACCCAGGGCCGCGACGCCGAACTGTTCGAGCGCTCGATCGACCTGCTGGTGAGCCGCCTGCGCCAGCGCCTGCGCGACGATGCGCGCGAGCCGCGCTACATCAAGACCGTGCGCAACGGCGGCTATGTCTTCAGCGCTGCCGTCGAAATCCGTCAGGAGCGCGCATGAACGGGCACGCGCGCAAGGGGCTGGCATGGCCGCGCACGCTGTTCGCGCGGCTGATGGTGATCCTGCTGGTGGGGCTGGTGCTGGCGCAGAGCCTGTCGTACAGCCTGGTGATGATGGAGCGCAAGAGCGCCGCCGACCGGCTGATGCTGGGCAACCTCGAGCGCGACGTGGCCAGCTCGGTGGCGATGCTCGACATGCTGCCGGCGGACCAGCGCGCGCCCTGGCTGGAGCGGGTGCGGCGCGACAACTACAGCTACCGCCTCGATGCCGGCACGCCGGGCGAGCCGCCGCGCGCGCCGCTGGCGCGCAAGGCCGTCGACACCATTGCCGAGGCGCTGCAGGGCCGCTATCCGGTCTCGGCCAGCAGCCAGCCGGGCGGCGGTTTCCAGGTACACCTGCGGCTGCATGACGGCAGCCCGCTGACGATCGACGTGCGGCCCAAACGCTCGCTGGTCTCGCCGTGGCTGCTGGCGATGCTGGCGGCGCAGCTGGCGCTGCTGGTGGCCTGTGCCTGGCTGGCGGTGCGCGTGGTCACGCGTCCGCTCAGCCAGCTGGCCAGCGCCGCCGAGAACCTGGGGCCGGACCTGAAGGCGCAGCGCGTGCCCGAAACCGGGCCGACCGAGGTGGCCCACGCCGCCGCCGCCTTCAACGCCATGCAGGCCCGCATTGCCGGCTACCTGGATGAGCGCATGCAGATCCTGGCCGCGATCTCGCACGACCTGCAGACGCCGATCACGCGCATGCGGCTGCGCGTGGACCTGATGGAAGACTCGCCCACGCAGCAGAAGCTCTACCACGACCTGCGCGAGATGGAGCACCTGGTGCGCGAAGGCGTGGCCTATGCGCGCACCCTGCAGGGCGGCACCGAGACCCCGGCCCGCATCGATCCCGATGCGCTGCTCGACAGCCTGGCCGGCGACTACCTCGACGCCGGCCACACCATCGCCATCGAAGGCCAGGCGGGCGCGCCGCTGCTGACACGCCCGCAGGCGCTGCGGCGCATCCTGACCAACCTGATCGACAACGCGCTGAAGTTCGGCGCGGAGGTCACGCTGGCGGTGGCACGGCAGGACGATGGCTGGCTGCAGATCGCCGTGCAGGACCGCGGCCCGGGCATTCCGGAGGCGGAACTGGAGCGCGTGATGCAGCCGTACTACCGCGTCGAAACCTCGCGCAACCGCGGCACCGGCGGCACCGGCCTGGGGCTGGCAATCGCGCTGCAGCTGACGCAGGCGCTGGGCGGCACGCTGCAACTGGCCAATCGCGAGGGCGGCGGCCTGCAGGCGACACTGCGCCTGCCCGCCTGAGAGCATGTTTTTTTCTCACCTCTCCCGCCTGCGGGAGAGGGGCGAGGGAGAGGGCCGGCGCCTCCACGAAGTCAGTCCCCACAGATATTTCAGGCACCGTCCTCCCGGCGCCAATTTCCGAAATTCATTAGGCAAAAATCCCATTCCATCCCCTGATCGGGGGATAAACGCCATTTGGCCTGTTTGGGTTATGACATTAAAATCATAATAAATTATTGCTAGAGCGATGTCCATCGACGCATTGATTTATTGTCTGCGATCGGCGGAAAGCTGTTGAATCTGGATAGCGCAAGCGGCGTGTGCAAATTCCCGTGAAAGCCTTGCCTGCTCTGGGGATGCGGGCTGCATTGCAGGCCCCGCCAGGCTCCGTATCGCGCAACCGCATCCGGATATTTCGTGCGCGACATAAACGAATTAGTGATTGAGATAATTCATGCAATCACCAATTCGTTTGCGAAAATTAACAATCTGTCCGCCGCACTCTCCTTACAATCGCCTTCGCATTAGCGGCAACGCAGCCCGATTTATCGGCCCCTGCGGTTGCACGACGCCATTCCCGCTGCGAATGGCCATCCGGCGCAGTTCCTCGGTGCCGCGCCGGATCCCGTAGGCCTGTTCTGCCGGTTTTCGCACCCGGCCAGGCCCGATCGGGTTCCGTGTCCTGGTGCCGCCATGCGATAAGCCGATAACGGAGTTCAAGCCCGCGCGCGCCTGTGTCATCGGTGCGCGGCGCCAGCTTGGGCAACACAGAGACAGGCTGCGGATCCCATGGATTCACTGATGAAGCGCCGTGAGCGTGCCCGCGACGGGGCGCTGCGGCGGCAGGGGAGGCGTCGGCGCGCTCGGGCCGCGCTGGGTACCGGACTGACCGCGGGGCTGGCGGCAATGTGCTGGCTGCCGGCACTCGCGCACGCGAATTCCGACTATGACGCACTGATCCTGCGCGCCCGCGCCGGCGACTATGCGCCCGCGCTGGCAATGCTGCGCGAGCGCGCACCGTCGGACCAGCGGGCCGCGTGGGACCGCATCGTCATCGCCAGCTGGGCGGGACGACCGGGCGAAGTGCTGGAAGCCTATGGCAACCTCGACGAAACGCGCGCCTTGCCGCCGGAGGTGCTGGCGTCCGTGTCCGGCGCCTTGCGCGACGAGCGACGCTGGGACGAGGCGCTGGCGCGCTATCGCGAAGGCCGGCAGCGCTTCCCTGCACAAGCGGTGTTCGCACTGGGCGAGGTGAAGGTGCTGGCCGACAGCGGCCAGGCCGCCGAGGCGGTGGCGCTGGGGCAGGCGCTGGTGCAGCGCGATCCCGTCGCCGTCGACAGCCGCCTGGCACTGGCCTACGCGCAGACGCGCGCCGGCGAGCCGTACGCCGCCTTGTTCGAGGCGGATCAAGCGTACCTGCGCGCGCCGCAGCGCGCCGATGTCGTGCGCGAATATGTCGGCACGCTGCAGCGCGCGGGACTGCCGGAGGCGGCGCTGCGCGTCGCAGGCGAGCACCCGGCACTGTTCGACCAGCGCGCGCGCCTGGCGCTGGAGCTCGATGCCGCGGCCGAGCTGGTGCGCCTGGCTGACATGCCGGCGCGCACCGAGGCCGAGCGCTTTGCCATTGCCGATCGCGCGCTGGCACGCTATGACGCATTGCTGCCCGCCCTGCAGGCGCTGGCGCCGCCGGCCGCGCCGCAACTGCGCCGCGCGCGCATCGACCGCCTCGCCGCGCTGCACGCGCGGGTCCGGATGCAGGACGTGGTGAACGAATACGAGGCGCTGCGCGCCGAGGGCGTCGAGGTCCCGGCCTATGCATTGGGAGATGTCGCCGCCGCCTACCTGTACCTGCGCCAGCCGGAGCAGGCCGCGCCGCTGTTTCGCCAGGTGCGCGACGCTTACCCGCACGGCCTGGATGCCGAAACCCGGCTCAAGGCGCAGACCGGCCTCTACTACGCCCACGCCGAGGCCGAGGCCTTCGATCCCGCCGCGCAGGCCGTGGCGCAGGCCAGCACCGAGCAGCCGCGCTGGCGCTGGGTGCGCGGCCAGCCGATGCGCCAGCCCAACGACCTGTGGCTGCAGGCGGAGCAGACCGCCACCCGCGCCGACCTGCAGGCCGACGCCACTGAATCGGCGCAGCAGAGGCTGGAAGACCTGGTGCGCAAGGCACCCGGCCATTCCGGCCTGCGCGCCGCGCTGGCGGACGTCTACCGCGCCCGCGGCTGGCCGCGCGCGGCCGAGGGCGAGCTGAAGCTGGCCGAGACCCTGACCCCGCGCAGCCTGCCGGTGGAGGTGCAGCAGGGTCACGCCGCGCTGGATCTGCAGGAATGGCGCCAGGCCGAGCTGCTGCGCGACGACACCCTGGCGCGCTTCCCCGAAGACCTCACCGCGCGGCGCCTCGACCGCGAGTGGCAGGTTTACAACAAGGCCGAGCTGCGCATCGAGGGCTACCGCGGGCTGGCCAACGACAGCGCCGTGGTCGGTAACGGCAACTTCGGCATCGAAGCGGTGCTGTACACGCCGCCGGTCAACTACGACTGGCGCGCCTTCGGCGGCATCGGCTATGCCACCGGCCGCTTCGACGAGGGCCGCGTCGATTACCGCTGGGCGCGCGCCGGCGCGCAATGGCGCGTGCGCGACCTGACCGTCGAGGGCGAGCTGTCGCTGCACGGCTATGGCCAGGGCGCACGCCAGGGCGGGCGCATCGCCGCGGACTATGACATCGACGACCGCTGGCGCGTGGGCGCGTCGGCGGCGCTGCGCTCGACCGGCACGCCGCTGCAGGCGCTCAAGCACGGCATCTATGCCGACACCGTGCAGGCCTACGCGCGCTGGCGCCGCAGCGAGGCCAGCGAATGGATGCTGACCGTGGCGCCGTCGCGCTTCAGCGACGGCAACGACCGGCTCGAAGCGGGCGTGTCCGGCGTGCAGCGCTTCTATACCGCGCCGCACCTGAAGGCCGACCTGCTGGTCGACCTGTGGGCATCGCGCAATAGCCGCGCCGACACGCCGTACTACAACCCGCGCTCGGACCTGACCGTGCTGCCGTCGGTGCGCGTGACGCACATGCTGTACCGGCGCTACCAGACCGTCTGGGAACAGCAGTTCCTGGCCGGCACCGGCGCCTACAGCCAGCGCGGCTTCGGCACCGGCGCGATCCTGCTGGTGGGCTACGGCCAGCGCTTGCGCACCAACGACGTGTTCGAGGTCGGCGCCACCGTTACCGGCACCAGCCGCCCTTACGACGGCCAGCGCGAGCGCGAGCTGCGCATCGTCTTTGACATGACCTACCGCTTCTGAACAGGAATGCAAGCCATGAACGCAACCCTGCGGCGCGCCTGCCGCCTGCTCTGGCTGGCGCTGGCCGCGTGCCTGCTGGCCGCCTGCGCCAAGGACATCCCGGTGTTCACGCCGCCCGCCCAGCGCCCGGCCGCGGCCGCCGAGCAGCCGTGGCCGCGCAACCATGTGGTGGTGCTGGCCTATCACGACGTCGAAGACAAGGACCCCGACCAGGCCTACCTGAGCGTGCGCACCGACCACCTGGTCGGCCAGCTGGCCTGGCTGCGCGAGAACGGCTACCGCGCGGTCTCGGTCGACCAGGTGCTGGCGGCGCGCCGCGGCGGGCCGCCGCTGCCCGAGCGCGCGGTGCTGCTGACCTTCGACGACGGCTACCGCAGCTTCTACACGCGCGTGCTGCCAATCCTGAAGGCCTACCGCTGGCCGGCCGTGCTGGCGCCGGTAGGCAGCTGGCTCGATACCCCGCCGGGGCAGCCGGTGGATTTCGGCGGCACGCCGACGGCGCGCGAGCGCCTGCTCGACTGGCAGCAGGTGCGCGAGATCGCCGCGTCGGGCCTGGTGGAAATCGGCGCGCATACCGATGCCTTGCACTACGGCGTGCGCGCCAACCCGCAGGGCAACACCGAGCCGGCCGCGGCGGTGCGCGTCTTCGATGCCGGCACCGGCCGCTATGAAAGCGATGCCGCGCAGCAGGCGCGCTTGCGTGCCGACGTGGCCCGCATCACCGCCAAGGTGCGCGCCGTGACCGGCAAGCCGGTGCGCGTGTGGATCTGGCCGTACGGTGCCGAGGGCGGCGCGGCGCTGCGCGTCGTCGCCGAGAACGGCTACCAGATGGCGCTGACGCTGGAAGACGGGCTGGCCACGGTGGACCGCATGATGTCGGGCGCGCGCCTGCTGCTCAGCGACGATCCCGGCCTGCGCGGCTTCGCCCGCTCGGTGGTCGCGATGGAAGAGCCCAACGGCATGCGCGTCGCGCACGTGGACCTGGACTATGTCTATGACCCCGATCCCGCCCAGGTCGAACGCAACCTGGGCCTGCTGGTGCAGCGCATCGCCGACCTGAAGATCGACACCGTGTTCCTGCAGGCGTTCTCCGACGACGACGGCGACGGACTGGTCAGGTCGGTGTACTTCCCCAATCGCTGGCTGCCGGTGCGCGCCGACCTGTTCAACCGGGTGGCCTGGCAGCTCGACAACCGCGCCAACGTCAAGGTGTATGCGTGGATGCCGGTGCTGAGCTTCGACCTCGACCCGTCGCTGGCGCGCGTGGCGCGCTGGGACCCCGCCACCGGCACCGCGGCGGTCGACCCGAAGCAGTACCGGCGCCTGTCGCCGTTCGATCCGCAGGCCCGGGCGCGCATCGGCGACCTCTATGAAGACCTGGCGCGCCATGCCTTCTTCGACGGCATCCTGTTCCACGACGACGCCTTGCTGGGCGACTTCGAGGATGCCAGCGCGCCGGCGCTGGCCGCGTATCGCGCCGCGGGCCTGCCTGGTTCGATCGCCGAACTGCGCGCCAGCCCCGAACAGATGCAGCGCTGGACCCGCATGAAGAGCCGGGCGCTGGTGGACTTTACCCACGAGCTGACCGCGCGCGTGCGCGAGGTGCGCGGGCCGGCCATCAAGACGGCGCGCAACATCTTCGCGCTGCCGGTGCTGCAGCCGGAGAGCGAGGCATGGTTCGCGCAGAACCTGGACGACTTCCTCGCCGCCTACGACTGGACCGCGCCAATGGCGATGCCGTACATGGAACAGGTGCCCGCCGGCCAGGAGAACGCATGGCTCGACCGCATGGTCGACACCATCGCCCGGCGCCCGGGCGCGCTGCGGCGCACCGTGTTCGAGTTGCAGGCGCGCGACTGGCGTGGTCCCGCGGCCCGTTCGGTCGACAGCGCGGTCGACAGCGCGGTGCTGGCCGGCTGGATGCAGCGCCTGCAGCGCCGTGGCGCGCGCAGTTTCGGCTACTACCCGGACGACTTCCACAACAACCAGCCCCGGCTCGAGCTGATCCGGCCGGCGCTGTCCAACGCCTGGTACCCCGCACCATGATCGAACGACTGTTTGCCCTGGTCATCCTGTGCCTTGCGCTGGCGCTGCCGTTCGCGCTGGCCGCCCTTGCCACCGGTGACCTGCTGCTGGCCTTTGTGTTCTTCTATCCGCTGTTCATGTCCGGCCTGTGGATCGCCGGCGGCCTGTACTTCTGGTGGCACTGGGAGCGCCAGTGGCGCTGGGCCGCCGAACGCGAGGCGCCCGCGGTGCCCGGCGAGCCGTTCATTTCGATCCTGGTGCCGTGCTACAACGAGGAAAAGAACGGAGAGGAAACCCTGCTGGCGGCGCTGGCCCAGCGCTATCCCGACTTCGAGGTGATCGCCATCAACGACGGCTCGCGCGACGGCACCGGCGCCTTGCTGGACGCACTGGCGGCGCGCCATCCCCGCCTGCGCGTGGTGCACCTGGCGCACAACCAGGGCAAGGCCATGGCGCTGCGCATGGGCGCACTGGCCGCGCGCGGCGAATACCTGGTCTGCATCGACGGCGATGCCGCGCTGGACCCCGACGCGGCCGCTTACCTGGTCGCGCCGATGGTGGCCAATCCGCGCGTCGGCGCGGTCACGGGCAATCCGCGCATCCGCACCCGCTCGACGCTGGTGGGGCGGATCCAGGTAGGGGAGTTCTCGTCGATCATCGGCCTGATCAAGCGCACCCAGCGCGTCTACGGCCAGGTCTTCACCGTCTCGGGCGTGGTCGCGGCGTTCCGGCGCCGCGCGCTGGACCGCGTGGGCTATTGGAGCCTGGACATGATCACCGAGGACATCGACATCAGCTGGAAGCTGCAGCGCGACCACTGGTCGATCTTCTACGAGCCGCGCGCGCTGTGCTGGATCCTGATGCCCGAGACCGTGCGCGGCCTGCTCAAGCAGCGCCTGCGCTGGGCCCAGGGCGGCGCCGAGGTGTTCATGAAGAACGTCCGGTCGATCTGGATCTGGCGCCACCGCCGGCTGTGGCCGCTGATGGCGGAGTACTGCCTGTCGGCGGGCTGGGCCTTTGCCTTCGCCATGTCGATCCTGCTGTGGGCGCTGGGGCATTTCATCGAGCTGCCGCCCAATATCCGCATCCAGAAGCTGATGCCGCCGGGCTTTACCGGCATGGTGCTGGCCGCGGTGTGCCTGCTGCAGTTTGCCCTGAGCGTGCTGATCGACCGCCGCTACGAGCCGCGCCTGGCGCGCACGCTGTACTGGATCATCTGGTATCCGCTGGCGTACTGGATGGTGGGCATGCTCACCACGCTGCTGGCCTTTCCCAAGGTCATGCTCAAGACCCGGCGCCAGCGCGCGCGCTGGACCAGCCCCGACCGGGGCATCCACACCACGAGGTCGTGATGAAACCCGAAACCATGATCATCCGTACCCGCGGCTCGCGCCTGCGCTGGCTGTTCGACGCCGTGCTCACGGCGCTGGCCTGGGTCGGCTTCTTCTACCTGGGCGCGAGCGGCATCCGCGCCATCCTGCAGGAAGCGTCCGCCGGCCCTGGCGTGCCGTTCTGGGCCGCGCTGCTGCCTACCATGGGCACGCTGACGGTCTACGTGCTGGTGGGGCTGTTCAACGGCATCGTGCTGCTGTCATGGGCGCTCTACAACCAGTATCGCTTCGCCGGCCTGGACCGACGCAAGCCGCTGCCTGCGCTGCGCATCGATGAACTGGCGCGCAGCTTCGGCCTGCCCGGGCAGCGCGTGCGGTCGCTGCAGCTGGCCAAGGTGGCGGTGGTGGACCATACGCATGAGGGGGAGGTGGCGGAGGTGAGGGCGGTGGCGAGCACGAGCGCAGCGAACACCAAGCCCAGGGCACAAACGATGCCTGAAGAAGCGACAGCGCCTGCGGCAATGTTCTAGCGCGTGCTCACGCCGCTTTGTCGCTCGGGCCGGTAGCCCTGGTTCAGGTCGGCTCGGGAAAACCATTATTTGACTGGGTGTCAAAAACAACGTAATTTAATTGTGCTGGTGTCAATTTATGCGGTGCGCATGCCCCCATGGCGGCCCGCAAAAGACAGCACATCGCAGGCCGTTGATGGCCGCGATCGAAGACAAATTACGGAGGAGAAATGACACGAAGCCTGGCCATCGCCGGTGTGCTCCTGGCCACCGGTGCGACCGCGCACGCCCAGTCATCTGTCACGCTATACGGCGTTGCGGATGCGGGTATCGAATATCTGAACCATGTACCGGATCCCGCCAGGCAAGGTTCAAGCCTGGTGCGCATGACCTCGGGCAACATCGCCGGCAGCCGCTGGGGCTTGCGGGGCGTGGAAGATCTGGGCAGCGGACTGAAGGGGGTATTCCTGCTCGAAGGCGGCATGGTGCTCGATTCCGGCATGGCCGCTCAGGGCGGAAGGCTGTTCGGGCGCCGTGCCTACGTCGGCCTCGACACGCCATATGGTCAGGTCTCCATGGGACGCCATCACAACCTGACGTTCGATCTCATTATTCCGTTCGACCCGATGTACTTCGCGCCGAAGTACTCGTCGTTCTCACACGATTCCTGGCTCGCCGGACGAACGGATAACGCCGTCAAATACACCGGCAAGTTCGGCGGGTTGACGGCATCGGCGCTATACAGTTTTGGCGTTGACTCGACGATCGCAAACGGCAGCGAGGTACCTGGCAACAGTCGTGTGGGCCGTGAGATGAGCGCCGGCTTCTCCTATGGCATGGGCAACATACGTTTCGGCGCCGTCTATGACCAGTTGAACGGGCGATCGGTGGCCACGGCCAGCGCGACTGAGCGACGCTATGTAGCGGCCATCGCGGGAGACTTCGGTCCCGTGACTGCCTATTTCGGCTACCGCCGACTCGTCAGCCAGTTGCTGGCGTCGATGTCGCGCACTGACCTGTACTGGACCGGCGCGACCTACAACTTCGGCCAGGCGTTCGCTTTGACTGGCGCGGTCTACAAGACCAATGACCGGACCTCGGCCAAGGATCCCATGTCGATCGTCATGTCGGCTGACTATCGGTTCTCAAAACGCACGGATGCCTATCTGACGGCCTCATACACCCTGAACAAGGGAGGTTCCGCCTTGGCTGCAAATGGGTACGATGGCTCCGTGGTGCCAGGCGCGAATCAGTTCGGCGCCGTGGTCGGCCTTCGGCACAACTTCTGATCGTTGTTGCCAGACCTGCCGGCTACGTAGCGTCTGGCAGTGTGCCGCCTTCGCGGCACACTCTGTTTCACGTTCTGGGCAGTCCCCTCGGACATACGGAATTATTTGACAGCATATCAAATAATGACTAGATTATTGAGACGGTGGCATTTACGAAGGAGGCACAGTGACTGAACAAGACAAGCCGCAGGTGACGGCAGGGATGCGGGGTGCATCATGGGACTCCCGCTTGATGGATCGCCCGTATCAGATGGTGCCGTATGCGCTTGGCACGGCCGACGGACAGCGTACGCTCGGCTTTCTGTTCAGCGTGACGGGCAAGGAGAAGACGGTAGTCTCGCTGATGCACCCGCGCGAGATGGCCATTACCCATTACCTCGTGCCATTTGTGCTCGATGCCGGATGCGCCTGCTGGGTGCAGGGTCCACGGTCCATCGGCAACGACCTGCGCCTGGAGCATGAGATCGCGCTGTTCGACGTTGCTGCCGGCATGACGCATCTGCGCGAGCTCGGCTATGAAAAGATCGTGCTGCTCGGAAACTCGGGTGGCGCCGGGTTGTACACGTTCTACAACCAGCAGTCGCTGACGCCACGCGAAATGCGCATCGCCCGCACGCCGGCTGGCCGCCCGACCAATCTGGGTGACCTGCATATGCCGGAGGTGGACGCCTTCATCCTGGTATCGCCCCATCCAGGTCAGGGAAAGCTGTTGATGAGCGGCATCGACCCGTCGGTCACGGATGAAGACGACCCGCTGCAGACAGACCCCGCGCTTGACCCTTTCTCCAGGGGCAATGGCTTCGATGTCGAAACGGGGAAGGCAACCTATGCACCGGCGTTCATCGAACGATACCGCGCCGCGCAGGTCGACCGTGTGGCCCGCATCGACGCCCGGGCGAAGGCCATGCTGAGTGCCAAGCTCGAAGCGCGTCGACAGGTGAAGTCCGGTTCGAGCACCGATGCCGACCGACGCCTGGCCGCCCACGCGCCGGTTTTCGAAGTCTGGCGTACCGATGCCGATCTGCGTTCCTGGGACATCTCCCTGGACCCGTCTGACCGGAAGACCGGTTCGCTCTGGGGCAAGGACCCGTTCGTGTCCAACTGGGGCAGCGTGGGCTTTGGACGCGTCGTCACGCCGGAGTCCTGGCTTTCCACATGGTCCGGGCTGTCGTCGAATGCGTCACTGGACAAAACCATTGGCGCGTTGCATCAGCCGGCGCTGCTGCTTGAATACACCGGCGACCAGTGCACCTTTCCTGCCGATATCCGCGCCATCTACGATCAGATTCCGGCGCAGCACAAGCGCCACATCCGCGTGCGCGGCAATCACCACGGCATGGCACTGAGCCGCGAAGAAGAGCCCGGGCAGCAAGTTGCCGGCCGGCACATCGTCGAATGGCTGCGCGAAACGATGGTCTGAGCGCACTACGCTGGACCACAAATATACATAGAGGTAGACAAAACATGCTGCAACCCACCCATGTGCGCCCGTCCATCTTGCTGGAAGGCGTGCGCTACCCCGATGAAGATCGTCTTCGCCGATATGTGGGCGAGGGCTACCTCACGGCCGAGACGCTGGTCGGAGCCCTGCGCCAATCGTTTCTAGAACATCATGACCGTCTGGCGCTGGTAGGTCCCGAGGGTGAATTCACTTACGGAGAGCTGGATCAACAGACGGACCGGCTGGGTGCCGCCTTGCTCGCCCTGGGTCTCAAGCCGCTGGACCGGGCCATCTTTCAATGTGGCAACAGCAACGAGTTGCTGTTCGCGTTCCTCGGTTGCCTGAAGGCCGGCATCATTCCTCTGTGCTCGCTTCAGGCATTCCGCAAGCTCGAAGTTGGCTACCTCGGCAACCTCTGCGAGGCCCGCCTGCATTTCGTGCAAGGCGATGATCCGAAGTTCGATGACGTGGCCTTTGCGGAAGAGATGCAAGCCGAAGTGCCAAGCCTGCAGTTCATCCTGCAGGCTCGCGGCGAGCGCCGGGGCCGTGCCGTCCTGCTGGCTGACCTGATTCGCGACATGTCGCTGGGGCGTGCGCAGCAGATCCTGTCAGAGGTCAGGCACGAGCCGTTCCAGGCGGCCGTGTTCCAGTTATCGGGCGGCACCACGGGCGTGCCCAAGATCATTCCGCGCTTCCAGAACGAATATCTGTACAACATGCGTGCGGTGGCCGCATGTAACGGTTACGGACCGGACGACGTGCTGTTCTTCCCCACGCCGTACATGCATAACCTCAACATGGGCTGCTTCTTCGGACCGTTTCTGCTTTGCGGCGCCAAGGTGACGGTGGCGCCGGATATCGGCGAAGACACGTTGCAGTCCCTGGTCCGCGACTATGAACCGACCTGGTTCGGCGTGGCCGGGCCGATCCTGAACCGCATTGCGCCGGAGTTGGTTCGCGGCACGGCGACGGACAAGGCGCGGCGCACGTTCATTGCCCCGAAGAACGGGGCCAACCTGACACGCCTCACGGGCTCGCCCACGCATCACATTTTCGGCATGACCGAAGGCGTGATCATGTTCACGCGCCCGGACGATCCGGCGCAAATACGTGAGGAGTCGGTTGGTTATCCGGTGTCTGACGCAGATGAGGTTCGCATCGTCCATCCGGGTACGGAAGACGATGTGGCCGAAGGCGAGACCGGCGAGGCCCTGTTCCGCGGTCCCTACACGATCCGTGGTTACTACAAGTCAGAGCAGGAGGACGTCACGCGCTTTACCTCTGACGGCTTCTACCGATCGGGCGACCTTATGTCGTCGCAGGTGGTGAACGGCAAGCGCTATTACTTCTTCCGTGGTCGCATCAAGGATGTGGTTGATCGCGGCGGGGAGAAGATCAACGCCGAAGAGCTCGAGAACGTCATCAACCTGCATCCTGCGGTCATGGCCTCGGCTGTCGTTGGCATGCCGGACAAGGTGTACGGCGAACGGGTATGTGCGTTCGTAATGTTGAAGCCGACGCTGGCCGCAGCGGGCCTGACATTGCTCGAACTGACCCAATACCTGCAGCAGGCCGGCCTGGCGAAGTTCAAATGGCCCGAGCGGCTGGAGATCATTCCCGAGTTTCCACTGACCGCATCGGGCAAGCTCAGCAAGGTGCTGCTGCGTGACCGCATCGTCCAGATGCTGCGCGCGGAAGCAGACAAGAACACCGTTGAACAAGCGAAGTGAAGAAGGACGAGACATGAACCAATCCACCCAAGGCGCGCAAGCGAACGCCCCCGTTGTTGAACTGCACGGCGTTCATCACACGGCCCGGCCGACCTGGAAGCTTGCAGAGACCGTGCACTTCTACCGCGACCTGCTTGGCCTGCCTCTGGTACACGCGATTTCCGCAAAAGGCTGGGGTCCCGACAACCATGCCGACTTCCTGCACTTCTTTTTCGATAGCGGCAACGGCAGCACCATCGCGTTCTTCTATTACATCGGTACGGAACGTCCCGACTGGCTGACCGTCCGCGAGCACTACCAGGACCGCGCCACGCACACCGCATGGCGAGTGCGCGACGAGGCGGAATTGCTGCAGTGGCGCCAGCGGGTCGAGGCGGTTGGCATTCCCTTGCGCTATCAGATCCGCCACGAAGTCATCGAATCGATCTACTTCAACGATCCGAACGGCTATCCGATCGAGATCACATGGCAGGTCCGCCCGTTCAGCAGCGCCGACAGGCAGGACGCTGCTTTCACCATCGACTCCGCCATTGAACTCGAACGCGCTCGCGATAAGGGCGCGGCCTTCGGCTCCATCGAACCTGTCTGGCAGCGCAAGGCCGAACGGATCGAGCAGGCCGTGCCTGATGGCAAAAAGGCGTCGGTGTATGTGCTGGATGTGCCCGAGTTTGCGCCGTTGATCGATGTGGCGCGCAAGACGGAAGGCTACAAGACCACAGCGCTGGGCAACGGCTATGTACGCATCGATGGCAATCCGGCATTGCAATTCCGGCGCAAGGAACTCGGCTTCAAGCCAGCGGTGTGGTACGGCGCCTTGACGGGCGGGCTGGCCGGCAAGATTCGCCAGTTCGACATGGATGCCCTGGTGGTCGCTCCGGGAGACGCGCAATGAAGGTCGCAATCATTGGCGGCGGACCGTCGGGCCTGTTCCTCTCGATCCTGCTGAAGGAACGGATGGCCGAGGTCGACATCGATGTATTCGAGCAGAATCCGGAGGATGCGACCTTTGGTTTCGGCGTGGTTCTTGCGGATACTGGTCTGTCCAACCTCCGCTCGGCTTCCCCCTTGGTGGTGGATCGCCTGGCGAAGGTGATGCGATTCAATGACCAGCATTCGATCATCAGCCACGAACATCCGATTGTCATGAAGAAGCCCGGCGCGGGTGGTGGTGCGATTCCGCGTATCAGCCTGCTCTCGGTGCTCCAGGAGCGTGCGAAGGAGCTGGGGGTACGGGTTACCTGCAACCAACGCATCGCGGACTTTGATGCGCTGGACGCCGACATTGTAGTGGGGGCGGACGGCATCGGCTCGCAAGTGCGCACGGCCAATGAGGCCGCCTTTGGCACGACCCGCCGCACGCTGACCAACCACTTCGCCTGGTTTGGCGTGGCGAAGCCATTCGCCAGCCCCGCGCTGGTGTTTCGCAAGTACCAAGGCGGCTATTTCGTGGCCCACTACTATCCTTATTCCGATTCGATGAGCACCTTCGTGGCGGAGTGCGATCATCAGACGTGGGTCGACTTTGGCATGGAAGAAATGAGTGCCGAAGCGCGCCAGGCACTGTTTGAGAACGTCTTTGCTCCGGAGCTGGGCGGGCACGGCCTGGTATCCAACAATTCGATCTGGCGGCAGTTTCCGGTGATTCTGAATGCCAACTGGCATGTCGGGAACCAGGTGCTCATCGGCGATGCGCTGACCAGCGCCCATTTTTCGATCGGATCGGGTACCCGGATTGCCATGGAGGACGCGATGGCGCTGGCGGACGCCATTGTGGCCAATCCCGGCAATGTCGCCGCGGCCCTGGAGCAATACGAGGCCGTTCGCAAGCCGGAGAAGGCCAAGCTGATCAGTGCTTCCGAGGCTTCGTACAACTGGTACGAGCGCATCCGCGAGTGGATGGAGCTTCCCACGCCGCACGAGTTCGTATTCCGTTTCATGACCCGTACGGGCCGGGTTGACGCCGAGCGGTTGCGGGCACAGTTTCCGGCCCTGATGGCCGAACTCGCCGCCGGCGGTGTCACGGCGGTGGCGGCGCAAGGGCAGTCATGATCCGCGCCACGGAGTACGTCATCAGTGAGACCCCGTTTGTGGTACGGCGAACGGTACGCTGGGGCGATTGTGACCCGGCGGGAGTGGTTTACACCGGACGCTTCACCGATTACTTGCTAGGGGCTGTCGGTCTCTACACCTCCCACATGGCCGGCGGTAACGGCAGACTGGGAGAAGGGTATGGCGTGGGAACGCCATGCAAGGCGATGCGTTTCGAATTCATCGGGACGCTTTGGCCCGACGACGTGATCGACATCCGCTGCAGCGTCGAAGCCATCCGTACCAGGTCGTTCGATATTCGCTGCATGGCCCGGCGTCCGGATGGGACACCGGTCTTCGACGCGATGTTCTCGCCGATCTGCGTACGGCTGGACCGACGCGAAGGCACTCCCATCCCCGCTTCGCTGCGCGCAGTGCTCAACCGCTTCCTGTCGCCAGCTCTCTGAACTGTTCTGGAAACCCTCAATGTCGAAGTATCGAATCGGGCAAATCGTGCCCAGCTCCAATATCACGATGGAGCGCGAAGTGCCGGCCATCTTCAACGCTCGCATGCAGGTGCGGCCGGAACAGTTCAGCTTCCACTCCAGCCGCGTCCGCATGCATCGCGTGGTGGCGGAGGAGCTGGAGAGGATGAACCGGGATATGGGCCGCTGCGCCGTCGAACTGGCGGACGCCCGCGTCGACGTGATGAGCACGGCGTGCCTGGTGGCGACCATGTGCATGGGTCACGGCTATCACCGCCAGGTCATCGATGATCTGGGCGCAGTCATCGGCGACGCGCCGTACCGTCCGCAGATCATGACGTCGGCGGGAGCGCTGGTGGATGAACTGAAGGATTTCGGGGCGCGCCGGATTGCGCTGATGGCGCCCTACAGCGATGCCCTGACCAAGACCGTGGTCGAGTACATCGAGCACGAGGGCATCGAGGTCAAGGACGTGATTAATTTCTCGATTCTCGACAATCTGGAAGTCGGCGAGCGGGATCCGTTGCAGTTGCTGGAGGACGTCAAGCGCCTGGATACCAGGGGTGTGGATACCGTGGTGCTGTCTGCCTGTGTCCAGATGCCATCGCTCGCGGCGCTCGAGGCCGCGCAGGACTCGCTGGGCATCCCGGTGACGTCCACGGCAGCCTGTACCGCACGCCAGATGTTGCGCAGGCTCGGTCTGGAAGCCATGGCACCTGGAGCCGGTGCCTACCTGGGCAGCCAGACCGGTTTGCGCTAAACGTACCCACAACGATAAGGCGGGCGCTCACGGAAGCGGCGCCCCGACCACGGAGACGAGACCATGCACAACGCCCCCACGGCATTGCCCCGCGTATCGGGCCGGATTTACGCCAGTGTGATCCTGGGCGCCGCCCTTGGCATGCTGGCCGGTTACGCGCCCTTGTTCAATGCCACGGCCGGCGTCTTCGTCAGGCCGTTGGCTGACGAGTTCGGTTGGGGACGTTCGCAGGCCTCACTGTCGTACGCGGCGTCAATGTTTGGGCTTGCAATCGTCAGCCCGATCGTCGGCGCCATGATGGACAGGTTCGGCATTCGACGGGTGATCGGCTGCTCGGCAATCGTTTTCGGGCTGGCCACCGCGGCGATGGCGCTGCAGAATGGCAGCATGCTGATGTGGGTCGCCCTGTCGATCGTCGTCGGCGTGTCCGGCGCGGCGACGTCGGTGCTGGGGTACCTCGCGGTGCTGCCACAGTGGTTCGACCGTCGCCTGGGTCTTGCCCTGGGGATTGCGATGTGCGGCCTCGGTGCCGGTACGGTGATATTGCCCATCACCGCGCAGTTCCTGGTGACGAGCTTCGGCTGGCGTATGGCTTACGTCGGGCTGGGCATCGGCTCGGTCCTGCTGTCGCTGGTAGCTTGCAGTCTTCTGCGTGAAAGATTCCCTGGCACGCGCAACGCAATGCATGCGATGACAGTCGCACCGCAAGGGATTCCACTGGCAGCAGCGTTGCGCAGTTACCGTCTGTGGGCGATCTGGCTGGTCTTTGTGTTGAGCTCGGCAGCCACGTTGTCGTTGGGGCCACATCTTCCTTCGCTGTTCGCAGATCGCGGATTTGATGCGGCCATGGCCGCGCGGAGCGCGTCAATGGTGGGTGTCGGACTGCTGGTCGGCCGTCTGCTCACGGGATTGCTGATCGACCGGATTCATGCACCGCTGGTAGCGAGCGTTTTCTTTGTTGGTGGCGCCATTGGCGTATTCCTGTTGCGCGGGGCGCACGATTACACGGCGCTCCTGATCGCCGCGACGCTGATCGGCCTGACCATCGGCGCCGAGGGGGATCTGATCTCTTACCTGGTGCGGTCATATTTTGGGCTTTCGTCGTTCGGCTCGCTGTTCGGTATCGCTTTCTCTGGCTACGGTCTGGGCGCGGTCATCGGACCCATTGCCCTGGGTGCGTGGTTTGACCGGCATGGCAGCTACGATGTCCCGCTGTTTGTGCTGCCTTGCATGCTCGTGATCTCCGCCATGCTCGTCCTGTCGCTCGGGCGATACAGCGTGGGCGCGCCAGGGGAGGGGGCACCGGTGGCCGCGTCGGCATAACGCGATGCGGACGATGGCGTCAACGGGATTAGCGGATAGAATTGGCAGACTACCAATTTTCGCTGGTTCCATCCTCCCACGCTCATGCCTGCCGCCCGCAAGTCGCCCGTCTCAAAGGCCGCCCCCCAGCAAACGACCACCGCGGCACCGCGCCGCCGTGGCCGTCCGCCAAAGACAGAATCGCCGATCGGTGCCGAGCCGATGCTCAGCCGCACCACAATCCTGCAGCATGCGATTCAGTTGACGAAAACGGTGCCGCTGGACCAGATCTCGATGGTCCAGCTTGCCAAGGATTTTGGCGTGGCGCCCGGGCTGATTCACTACTACCTGGGTGGCCGTGATCAACTGGTTTCGGGCGTCCTTAACGACTACTATCGCCAGCGCACGCTGCGCATTCCGCCGCTGACAGGCGATTGGCGCGCGGATGTCGAGCGCATCGCGCGCCTCAGCTTCCAGGTCGCTGTGGAAAATCCGGGCGTCAGCAACTATGTGGCGTCGCACAACAGGTATCGCCTGTTCCAGGATGTGCAACCGGGCGAAACCGATTACGGCCTGGAGTTCTTCAACCGCATGACGTCGGCCATCATGCAGGGGGGCTTTTCCGCCGAACAGGTCGCGCTGGGCTACCACTTGCTCGCCCAGTACCTGGTTGCGGCAAGCATGGCGGAAGCCTCACGCCAGCTACCGGCATACCATCAGGCTTTCATACAGAAGAAGCTGGATTCCGTCTCCGCCGAGCAGTATCCCGGCGCGCGCTTCGTGAGCAAGTCGTTTTCCCAACTGTCGTCTGATACGGCGTTCGAGGAAGGGCTGCGCATCACCCTTGACGGCATCGAAGCCTGGCAACGCGACGCAAAGCCTGCAAGGAAGAAAAGCGTTCGTTCCGCTTAGCGCCCGAGGGGGTAGATCGCGCGCAGTACCGCGTCCCTAGTGGTATCTCCTTATTTGAGATGCAGTCAATAAAACTACAATGCTTATTTGATTGTGTATCAAATAAGTGCCGCGACGATGGGGTCGCCGGCACGCCAGACGCGGAGACAACATGAAACGCCCCTTTCTCGCATTGACGCTGTTGGCTATGGCGCTTCCGGCCGCAGCCAGCACCTACCCCGACAAGATGGTTCGGCTGCTCGTGCCATCCATCGCGGGCAGCGCGCCGGACATCATTGCGCGCCAGGTTGCCGAGCGCCTCGCCAATTCCTGGAAGCAACAGGTCATCGTCGAGAACAAGCCCGGTGGCAATGGCATCGTCGCAATGAGCGCGCTGAAGCAGGCTCCGGCCGATGGCTATACGCTCGTGCTGTTTCACGCAGCGGCGGCCGTCACGACGCCGGTGATGTACAAGGAAGCGAAGTTCGATATCCAGCGTGATACGGAAGTGGCTGCCACGCTGGCGTACACGCCGATGATGTTCGTGGCGGGACCGGCCACTCCGTACAAGAGCCTTGGCGAGGTGATCAAGGACGCCAAAGGGCGGCCGGACGATGTTGTGATCGGCAGTCCGACGCGTGGCTCTGTTCCGCATCTCACGGCGGAAATGATGGGGCAGTTGCAGCAGGCCAGGTTCCGCCAGGTTAGTTTCAGCGGAACGACGCAGGCGATCCAGGCGGTGGTCAAGGGCGATATCCCCGTCTACGTCGACGGCATTGCGCCGCTGGTGCCTCTGGTGCGTGGTGGACGCCTGAAGGCGCTTGCCGTGACGTCGGACGCCAGTTTGCCGGGATTGGAAGGCATTCCGCTTGCAAAGGATGTCGCGCCCGGGCTGGTGGCCAAGGGATGGTTCACGATCTTTGCGCCAAAGGGGACGCCGGTGTCAGTGCTGGATCGCGTCAATTCGGCTGTCAATCAGACCTTGAAGCAGCAACCATTTGTCGATCGGCTCAAGGATCTGGGCACCTATCCGATGCCGATGTCGCGGCCGGAAGGCGCGAAGTTCATCGAGGCCGAGAAGCTCCGTTGGGAAAAGGTGATTGCCGATGCCGGCGTAAAGCCGGAATGACGGTACGCCACCACTAAACCTTCCTTCGGAGAACATATGCCTATCGTTCTAACCCGGGTACTGGCTGGCCGGGCTCTCTACCTTCGTCAACTTTGTGCCGCGGCCACGGTGGCGCTCGGCGTTCTGGCCTCGGCTTCCCATGCCGATCCAGCCAGCCAACCGAAGACGCCATCGTTGGCCGATCCTGGTCCCAATCTTGTCCTTCTGGGAACGGCAGGCGGTCGGACATCATGGCGGGGCTCGCAATCGGCGGGCATCTCATCCGCCCTGGCAGTCAACGGCCAGGTTTACCTTGTCGACTTCGGAGCGGGATGGCTGCGACGCTATTTCCAGGCGGGCCTGGGAGCACCGCCGCCGGGGCGCGGGCTTGAATCGCTGCGGGCCGCGTTTATCACCCATATGCATGCGGACCACATCGTGGACTATCCGTCGCTGGTACTGTTCGGTGCATCCGACGGGTTGGCGGAGCGACGTCAGAAACTCAAGGTGTTCGGTCCGGGCCCACGGGGGAAGTTGCCGCCTGCGAGTGGAGGCAAAGAAGGGGTGTCGGAAATCGTTGCCCCCGAGCAGCCGATGCCGGGCACCGTTGCCATGACGGAGGCGCTTTATCGGGCCTTTGCGGCGGACATCAATGACAACATCCTGGATAGTCGCAAACCGAATCCTCATAGCCGTGTCGACGTGATGGACATCGCGCTGCCGGCCAGTCTCAGGGTGGATCCTGACCGCGATCCCGCCCCTGTGATGGAACCTTTCGAGGTCTACCGTGACGAGAACGTCAAGGTCACAGCAACGTTAGTCAACCATGCACCGGTATTTCCGGCATTCGCGTACCGGTTCGATACGGCTCACGGCTCCGTTGTCTTCTCCGGCGACACGAGTCCGCATGCGAACCTGATCAGGCTGGCGCGCGGTGCCGACATACTGGTGCACGAAGTGATCGACACCGCGTGGGTTGACGCCTTGTATCCAAAGCCTCGAAACCCCGCACAAGAGGCTAAGGCGCACCACCTGGTGCATTCCCATACCGCGGCGACCGAAGTGGGCGCCGTGGCGGAAGCCGCTGGCGTCAGAACGCTTGTTCTGTCCCATCTCGCGCCTGCCGACAACGATCCCAGTCGGTGGGAGTCAGCCAGCAAGGGCTTTTCGGGGAAGGTGATCGTGGGGCGGGATCTGCAGTGGATCCCCCTTGCAACGGCTGTGCACACCCGGGAGCAGCGCTCGAGCAGCGCAGCGCCCTGACGTCTCGCATCTTTCCCAGGCGTCCGCGCGCCTGGCCGGCGCACCCTGGACAATGAAGTCAGCTCGACCGAGACAAGTCCGCAACCAGCGACTCCGCGGACTGAATGCCAGACAGCATTGCCGACGGCACGCCATAGCCCGGGAACGTCGTCTGTCCGCCCAGGTATAGCCCGCTGATCGATGTCCGATGCGGAAGGAAGCGGTGGGGTGGAGAACCCGGGGCAATTCCATACAGCGCACCCTCATACAGTTGTCGTTCCCGGGCAAAGTCCTGCGGGTCGAGCACGCGGGTCCTTTCGATGGCCATGCCGGGGACTCGCTTCTGCAACGCGTCCAGGTATCTCTCCAGTGCCGAATCGCTCCATGCCGGATTCCATTCGGATACCGAGCGAATATCGCTGGCGGGCGCGTACAGCTCGATGATATGCCTGCCTCCTGGTGCCAGTTCCGGTAGCACCCGCGTAGGCTGCGTGTACGCAATCCATGGCGGGACGTCGGATCTCGGAACGTGCATGGCGCCTTGTTTTTCCATCGCCGGTACATGGTTGACGATGAACGCGTCGGCTGCCGCAGCACCGGAATATCCGATCTGGATGGAGATGGCTCTGTGTGACAACGGAGCCTTATCCGCCTTTGCGGCCAGGCTTCGCGGGATATCGGCGGCACGCAGCAGGTTCTTCACGACACCCAATCCCGAACACGTGGCGACGACGTGCGAGGCCGGGATGTGTTCTCCGTCGGTTAGCACAACGCCATGCACCCGACCGTCGCTGACGACGATTTCCCTGACCTTGGTACCGAAACGCACCGAGACGGATTGACCCTGCAGGGCTCGCAGCAGGGCAGCACTAATGGCGCCCATGCCGCCGCGCGGCAGGTGAAAGCCTTCCTCCAGCAAGGCCAGCAAGCCGATGATCTGTGTCGCCGGGAGCCGGTCGGGTGCGAGGCCCGTGTAGAGCAACGTGGACGCGACAGCAGCCTGCAGATCCCGGTCCGGAAAATAGGACGCGATCAGGCCGTTTACGTGCCCGCCCATTCGCGGCAGGTGCCTCCAGAGTTTGCCGATCGTACGTAGCAGCGATGGTTCTTCCGGAAGCACGTCGCGGACCAAGGTTGCGTAGATCGGACGCCAATCGTCCCGTAGCTTGGCCAGCCCGTCCCGCAGCGCCTGCGTGCGGCGGTGGTGGTCGGCGCCGTCCACGTACGAGTGTTCCGCTGTCGAGAGGTGCACTGCAGTGCCATTGTCCAGATAAGTCGCGTGGGGCCTGGCTATGCCGACGAGTTCGACTTCGTCATCGAAGCTCAGGCCCAGGCGCCCGAAGGCAGCATGAAGCAATGAGGGCACGGCCACGTATACCGCGCCATTGTTGAAGGTATATCCGTCGGACACCTCGGTCGAACAGCATCCGCCCGCGCTCTGCAGCGCCTCCACGATCATCACCGGGATGCCACGACTAGACAGCGAAAGCGCGGCGGCCAGTCCTGACAGCCCAGCCCCGATGACCACCGTGGGAACTTCCTTCCTTGCGCGCATCGACGACTTCCCCTTGCGAGATTGGACAATGTACAATCCTAGACAATGTCCAATTAAGTCGCAACTGCCATGAGCGAAGACGATCGCATTGCCCGTAAAAGAAAGCAGACGCGTGACCGCATCGCTGCCATCGCGCATACGTTATTTGAACGCGACGGTTATGAAGCGGTCACGATGGAACAGATCGCGGCAGAGGCGGATGTTGCGAGAGGCACGCTCTATAACCACTTCCCCGTCAAAGAGGCGGTGCTGGTGCACTGGATGCACAACGAACTCGAGGAAGACCTGCAAGCGGCGGTGGAGGACTACGTTCTGAGTCGCGAGTCCTTCGTCGCACGCGTGGCAACGCTGTGGCATGGCTCGGCCAACTGGTGGGAACACCATCGCCAGTATGCGGCGCCGTATATCCGCTTCCGCTTCCAGCAAGTGCGCGATGGCATGGAGCAGCAGACCAGTTCGGACATGCTCCCCTTGTATGTGCAACTCATCGAACAGGCACAACAGGCCGGAGAGCTCCGGCCTGATACTGCGGCCGAGCGCCTGGCGCACTATCTGCATTTCCTATACCTTGGGGCCGTCATGGCCTGGTTGAGCGGCCTGGACGTGCACCTGGAGGACGAGCTTGGCAAAGCCCTGGATTTCTTTATGCAGGGCGCCGCCCATGCTGATGACACTGCGCCCGGTATCAGGCCCCAAACGGGATCGCGAAGGCGATAAACGTTCGGTACAACACTCAGTGCCTTTCGGTTGGGCTTCCATGCGTATCGATTTTAGGAAACTGAATGACCACGACTGATGCGCTCCTGATCAGGAGCGAGCGTCCGGACGACGCACACGCAATTACCGAGGTGACACAGGCCGCCTTCGCCGTCGCCACCCACGCCAGTGGCACGGAACCACTGATCATCACGGCCCTGAGGGCGGCCGGACAGTTGGAGATCTCGCTTGTCGCGGAACTGTCCGGCAAGGTTGTCGGGCATGTCGCCATTTCCCCGATCGAAATCTCAGACGGAAGTGCGCGATGGTACGGACTTGGTCCGGTATCGGTGCTGCCTGCTCATCAAGGCATTGGGGCAGGCTCGCAGCTCATACGTGCGGCCCTGGATCGCCTCAGACAGTCAGGCGCGCAAGGCTGCGTAGTACTCGGGGAGCCGGCCTACTATTCCCGCTTTGGTTTTTCGGCACAGTCGACGCTCGTATTACCCGGGGTTCCGGCGGAGTACTTTCAAGCCATTGCGCTCGGCCCGCACGTGCCCTCGGGCGTGGTCAGGTATCACGAGTCATTTGGCGTGAAAAGCTAGCTCCGGAGCAGGATCGGGGCAAGAGCACACGGTCCGGATGGGGTTCGCCTGGGCTATACTTAGCTAACTGTCCTAGCTAGGAGGCTATATGCTGACGATCAACATGCATGACGCGAAGAGCCAGCTCTCCCGACTGGTCGACGCGGTCGAGTCGGGCGCGGAATCGGTCGTGATCATTGCCCGCAACGGCAAGCCGGCTGCCCAACTGGTACCGGTCCCGTCGCCGCAGTCGCAACGTATCGGTGGAGGCAGGGCGCTTCTTGGCGATGCGTTCGATGATCTGACGCTTGACCGGTTCAACGAGAGCGACGAGGAGGTCGGCAAGCTCTTCCTGGGAGAACACGGTTGAAAGTTCTGCTCGACACGCATATCGCGCTTTGGGCGGCCTTGGCCAGCCCGCAATTGCCGGCCGTCGCCCGGCAAGTCATCGCGGATCCGGCCAACGAGATCTTTGTTTCCGTGGTCAGCCTGTGGGAAATCGGCATCAAAGCTTCGCTTGGCAAGCTTCCGGTCACGGCGACACAGGCATCTGCGGTGTTTGATTTGTGCGGCTACAAGAGCCTGGATCTGAGCAAACAGCACCCACGAACGCTCGACGGCCTCATTCTGCACGCGCAGCATAAAGACCCGTTCGACCGGATGCTGGTGGCCCAGGCACTGAGCGAAGGCATGACCTTGCTGACGGCCGACGCGAAAATGGCGGGCTACCACCCGGTGACGAGAGTGGTATAGACGCGACGGCACCCACCCTCACCGATACGACAGCACCAGCCCCTGGATCAGCTGCGTCCAGCCCTCCAGCATCACGAACAGCAGCAGCTTGAACGGCACCGAGATCGTGGTCGGCGCCACCATCGACATGCCCAGCGCCAGCAGGATGGCGGCGACGATCAGGTCGACCACCACGAATACCAGGTAGACCACGAAGCCGATCTGGAACGCCCGGGTCAGCTCCGACAGCGTGAAGCTGGGGATCAGCACCATCATGTCGTCGGACTTGAGGTCGTCGGCGCGGCCCTCGGGCCAGATGCGCTTGGCGGACTGGACGAAGAAGGTGCGGTTGCGCTCCTCGGTGTGCTTGACCAGGAATTCCTTGAGCGGGCCGCTGACCGAGTCGTAGACGGTGACCACGTCGTTGACGTTGAAGGCGGCGTTGGCGTCGGCGCGGCGCTTGATGGCATCGAAGGCATCGGAGCCGATCGGCGCCATGATGTAGGCGGTCAGGATGATGGCGATGCCGTTCAGGACCATGTTCGGCGGCACCTGCTGCAGGCCCAGCGCGGCGCGCAGCAGGCCGAACACGATCACCAGCTTGGTGTAGCTGGTGACCATCAGCGCGACGAAGGGCGCAATGCCGAACGTCAGGATGATGGTCAGGATCAGGACCGGATTGTAGAGTCCGCTGTTCATCGCATGCACCCGGCCGGAACGGGATGAGGCGGCCTGCCGCGATTCATGCGTCGCCGCCGGCAAAGGTGGTGATGCGCACCCCCAGGCGGTTGCCGACCGCGATCAGGGTGCCGGTGCCGATGCGGTTGCCGTTGGCGACGATGCGCACCTCGCTCTGCTTGAGCGGCTGCGGCAGCTCGAACACATAGCCCGGGGCCACCGCGCGCAGTTCGGCCAGCGGCACCGCGACGTCGCCGACTTCAAAGCGCAGCGTCACCTCCAGGCGGTCCAGCCGCGACAAGGTCGGCTGCGCCGCGTCCGGATGGGGCATGGGCTGGTCTTGCCGTGCGGGATCTTGCTCTTCCATATGCGCTCCGTTTGAAACGTCCGTACTGTCGGCGCCGGCCTGCACCACCAGGCGCCGGCCCTCGGCCAGCGCGGTCCAGCCCGGGCCGTGGCGCCCGGTGGTACAGCGCACCACCAGCGCGCTGCCCTGCGAATGCCAGTCGTCGATGCCGACGATGTCGCCGGGCTCGATGCCGTGCATCTCGCCCAGCGCCAGCCGCGTGGTGCCGATGCGCACCGCGAGCGGCACCGGCAGGCGCTCCATCCACGCCGGTGCCGGCGCGGGCAACCCTGCGGGCAGCGCCGCGAGGCGCTCGGGCTGGTCCAGCTGCAGGGTGCCGCGCAGCCGCGCCGGCGATGCCTCACGCCGCAGCTCGAAGCCAAAGGCATGGGCCGCAGCCACTGCCTGCGCCCGGGCGCCATCGGGCTGCCAGCTGAAGGCGTCGGGCACGGCATGGCCCAGTGCCGCCACCGCTTCGGCCAGCGCGTCCGCCATCAGCGCGTAGCGCAGCAGCGCAGGCAGTGCTTCGGCGGCGCCGGGCGCCGCAAGCAGCAGGCGTTCGCTGGCCACATCCCAGCGCAGCACGCCGTGGCTGGCGCCAAAGGTGAAGGCATAGCCGGCACCGGGCCGCGCCGCGATCTCCGGGTCTGCAGGGACAAAACGCAGTTGCCAGTCGTGCCCGCCCGCCCGCACCGGCACGGCGGCCGCGCGGCAGGCCAGCCAGCCGGACAGCCGCGCGATATCGGGCTCCATATGCGGCAGCGCCGGGGCGGCATCGAGCCCCGCGGTGGCCAGCCGTGCCGCCGCCGCGGCGCTGTGTACCAGCACGCGCGCGTCACCGCGCGGCGCCGCGGCGGGCGCCTGGGCGGACGGGGCGCGGCCAGGGCGAGGCAGGACGGAAGACATGTTGGGAGGCTCGGTTGCTCGAGACGCAACGATAAGCAGCGGGGTGCAGCCGCGTCCACTACGAAGCCTTGTAGGCCGGCGGCCGAAACCGCCAGGCCCCGGCCGCGCAGGCCGGATGTGCGGCACGCGCTACGAATCCTCGGTACTGGTCGCTGTGCAGGGGCGGCCATACACTGCCCCCCACTGATCCCACCGGCAAGGACGATGGCGAAACTCCCGGCAAACCTCCCAGCGTTCCCGCGCGGCCTCGGCCCCGGCGCGCCGGGGCTGCAGCAGATGGCGGCGGCGGCGTCGCGCCAGTCAGACCTGGCGCTGACGCTGCTGCTGTTTGCCGTGATCGCGCTGTTCGTGCTGCCGCTGCCGACCTTCCTGCTGGACCTGCTGCTGACGATCAACCTGGGCATGAGCCTGACCCTGCTGATCGTCGCCACCTATATCCCGTCGGCGCTGTCGCTGTCGACCTTCCCGTCGCTGCTGCTGTTCACCACGCTGTTCCGGCTGTCGCTGAACATCGCCTCGACCAAGCTGATCCTGCTGCATGCCGACGCGGGCCACATCATCGATACCTTCGGCAAGCTGATCGTCGGCAACAACGTGGTGGTCGGCGGGGTGGTGTTCCTGATCATCGCCATCGTGCAGTTCATCGTCATCGCCAAGGGCTCGGAGCGCGTGGCCGAGGTAGGCGCGCGCTTTGCGCTGGATGCGATGCCGGGCAAGCAGATGAGCATCGACGCCGACGTGCGCGCCGGCACCATCACCGCCGGCCAGGCGCAGGAGCGCCGCCGCGCGCTGGAGCAGGAATGCCAGCTGCACGGCGCCATGGACGGCGCGATGAAGTTCGTCAAGGGCGATGCCATCGCCGGCGTGGTGATCGCGCTGGTCAATATCCTGGCCGGCATCGCCATCGGCACGCTGATGAAGGACATGAGCATCGGCGAGGCCCTGCAGCGCTACGCCATCCTGACCATCGGCGACGGCATGGTGTCGCAGATCCCGTCGCTGCTGGTCTCGATCGCGGCCGGGGTGGTGATCACCCGGGTGTCGTCCGACGAAGAGCGCACCCGCGCGCCCAACCTGGGCGAAGTCATCGGCAAGCAGATCCTGGCCCAGCCCAAGGCGCTGGTGGTATCGGGCCTGGCCATTGCGGTGTTCCTGGTGGTGCCGGGCTTTCCCAAATGGACCTTCGGGCTGATGGCGCTGGTGGTGGCCGGCGGCGGCTACCTGCTGCTGCGCCGCGCGCGGCGCAGCACCGGCACCGTCACCTGGATCGAGATGGCCGACGCGGACGACGGTGCGGCGGCCGGCACCCAGGCGGCGGTGGCGCCGGCGCTGGCGCTGGAGCTGGACCAAGCGCTGCGCGGGCGCATCGACCTGCGGCTGTTCGAGCAGCGCATGACCACCGCCAAGGGCGAGGTCGAGGCCGAACTGGGCATGGTGTTCCCGCGGCTGCGCATCCAGCACCGCGCGCTGGGCGAGCCCGATGCGTATGCCATCCGCGTGCAGGACGTGGTGGCTTCCGGCGGCGTGCTGCGCCCCGGCAAGCGGCTACTGGAGCCGGGCGCCCGCGCGCGCGTCGACCAGGGCGTGGCCGAGGCCGGCGCGCCGTTCGGGCCGTTTGCGGAAGTGGTGTGGGTGCCGGCCGAGGCTGGCGCCGCCGACGGCGTGCGCACGCTGTCGTGCGAGGAAGTGCTGGCGGTGCACGTGGGCGCGGTGATCAAGCAGCATGCCGCGCCGCTGCTGGGCATCCAGGACGTGCAGGCGATGATCCACGTGATCCAGGCCGAGGCGCCGGACCTGGTGATGGAGCTGGCGCGGGTGGTGCCGCTGCAGCGCGTCACCGACGTGCTGCGCCGGCTGCTGCAGGAGGGCGTGCCGATCCGCAACCTGCGCACCATCTTCGAAAGCCTGGTGACCTGGGCGCCCAAGGAAACCGATGCGATCGCGCTGACCGAGCTGGTGCGCGTGGACCTGGGCCGGCTGATCACCAGCCGCCATGTCGGCGCCAACCGCTCGCTGGACGCGGTGCTGTTCGAGCCCGCGCTGGAGGCGCGCGTGCAGGGCGCGATCGAGAAGGCGGCGCGCGGCAACCTGCTGCTGCTCAGCCACGACGTCACCCGCGATATCCGCGAGCAACTGCGCGTGCTGCTGGAAAAGGCCGCAGAGAAGGCCGGTGCGGCGGGCAGTGCCGGCGCCGCGCGCGTGGTGGTGGTGGTCAGCGTCGACGTGCGCCGCTATATCAAGCGGCTGATCGAGCCGGTCGCGCCGCGCATCCCGGTGCTGTCATACCAGGAGGTCGATGAAGACGTGACGCTGGTGCCGGTGGGCTGGATCCAGAACCCGGCCGGAGAGTGAGATGGGCGCCGACACCATCCTCGACATCACGCGCCAGGCGCTGCTGGTGGTGCTGTGGGTCACGCTGCCGGTGGTGCTGATCGGCACGCTGGTGGCGCTGGTGGTGGCGGTGCTGCAGGCAGTGACGCAGATCCAGGACCAGAGCATCGGCACCTCGGCGCGGCTGATCGCGGTGCTGGTGTCGCTGGTGCTGCTGGGCGGCTGGCTGGGCGGCGAGGTGATGCGCTTCGCGCAGCGCGCGCTGCAGACCATGCTGACCTTCCTGTAAGGGGCGGAATCCATGCAGGCAACCACGCAGGAACAACGGACAAGCAAACGGACATGATGCTGGGGCACCACGGGGAACACGGATCGACGGGCCGCGCCATGCGCCGGCCGGCATGGCGCCAAGGCGCGCCACGGCGGCCATGGCGCGCCGCGGCGGCGCTGCTGTGCCTGGCGGGGACGCTGCTGTGCGGACCGCAGGCGGCGCGCGCGGCGGACCTGCGCTGGCCCAACAAGCCGTTCCAGGCGTCGGCCAGCGACAAGCGGCTGGCGGATTTCCTGCGCGAGCTGACCGCCTCGCAGGGCACCACGGCGGTGATCGATCCCAAGGTCGAAGGGACCATCAGCGGCAAGTTCAATGAGTCCGCGCAGCACGTGCTCAAGAGCGTGTGCTCGATGTTCGGGCTGACCTACTACTACGACGGTTCGCTGCTCTATATCGACGTCGCCAGCGAGGCGCGCAGCGAGGTGCTGCCGATCGCGCGCGGCTCCGGCGCGCGCCTGCGCGATTCGCTGGAACGCATGCAGGTGCCCGACTCGCGCTACCCCATCACCATCAACGATGCGGAAGGCACGCTGATGGTGTCGGGCCCCAAGCGCTACGTCGAGACCGTGCGCGCCGCGGTGCGCGCGGTGGACGACCGCTCCATCGCCGACGAGCGCGCCGAGATCCAGCTGTTCCCGCTCAAGTACTCGTGGGCCTCGGACTTCCGCATCAACCGCGCCGGCAAGGAGATGACCGTGCCCGGCGTGGTCACCGTGCTGCGCAACCTGTACGGCCGCAACCGCACGCTGGCCACTGGCACCGGCCCCAGCCTGGGCACCAGCCGCGGCGCCACGCGCCAGGCCAAGCTGCGCATGGGTGAGGGCGGCGGGGGCGGCATGGGCATCCCCAGCGCGGACCCGTCGCAGATGCTCGATGCCATGGGCGGCGGCGTCGGCCTGGGCCCTGGCATGCAGAACAACTGGGGCAGTGGCCAGCTGCCGCAGTTCCAGGCCGATACCCGCCTCAATGCGGTGATCGTGCGCGACACCCCGGACAAGATGGCGCAGTACCGGCGCCTGATCGAATCGCTCGACGTCAAGCCGCGCCTGGTGGAGATCGAGGTCACCATCATGGACATCAGCCAGGCCGACCTGGACAGCCTGGGCGTCGACTGGCGCCTGCATACGCCCCATGTCGACCTGCAACTGGGGGGCGGCAACGGCAACGCCGGGCTTAGCTTCGGCAACCTCGCCAACGAGGCCGGCACCACCGCGGCGACGATCGGCAGCGGGCTGCAGTTCACCGGCGCCATCGGCAGCGATGTCACCCGCTACCTGCTCACGCGCGTCAAGGCGCTGGCCGAGCGCGGCCAGGCCAACTTCGTGGCGCGGCCCAAGGTGCTGACGCTCGACAATACCGAAGCCGCGCTGGAGAACCTGCAGGAGTTCTATGTGCGCGTCGACGGCTTCCAGGATGCGGGCCTGTTCAACGTCACCGCCGGCACGGCGGTGCGCGTGACGCCGCTGGTGGTCGACGAGCAGCAGAACCGCGCGGTGATGCTCACCATCGACATCGCCGACGGCAACCTGTCCGGCGAGACCGTCGACCGTATCCCGGTGGTGCGGCGCCGCTCCATCACCACGCAGGCGATGGTGGAAGAGGGCAAGAGCCTGCTGATCGCCGGCTACACCACCGAAGAGAAGATCAACGCTTCGTCCGGCGTGCCGCTGCTGCAGGACGTGCCGATCATCGGCAGCCTGTTCAAGTACCAGGAGAAGCGCCAGAACAACATGGAGCGCTTCTACCTGCTGACGCCGCGCCTGGTGATCCCGGGGATGAGCTGATGGCCGACCTGCACGACTCTCACGCTTCCGGCTGGACGCTGCGCTTTCTCGGCGGCGACGTCTACGGCCGCCAGGTCACGCTGCGGCGTGGCGCCAATGTGCTGGGCACGGCGGCGGACGTGGACATCAGCGTCCCCGGCGCCGAGGTGCAGCCGCGCCACCTGGTGCTCAAGGTGGGCGAGCTGGCGGTTTCGGCCGAACGTGTCGGCGAGGCCGCGGTCAACGTCAACGGCCGTGCCACCACGCAGCGCGCGTTCGCGCTGGCGGGCGGCGACATCCTCACCATCGGCGCGCTCGACGTGGAGCTGCTGCGCGCGCAGCCGGGCATGTCAGAGGCCACCGACACGCTCTTCGCCTGGGCCGAATCCGGCCGGCGCGCCGCGCGCGATGCCGACGCGCAGCAGCAGGGCGGGCGCCGGCCCGGGCGCGCGCTGCTGGCGGCGCTGGGCGTGGCCGGCGTGGTGGGCCTCATCGGCGCCGGCTGGCTTGCCGCCACCTATGCCAACGGCGGGCTCGCACCGCGCACGCAGCAGGCGGATCCCGCCGCGGTGCGCAAGACCGTGGCGGCCTATCCGGAGCTGGAGGTGGTGTCGCTGCCCAACGGCACGGTCACGGTCAAGGGCTTCGTCAATTCGCGCGTGGACCGGCAACGCATCGTGCAGGCGCTGGCGCCGTTCGGCCGCGGCGTGCAGCAGCAGGTGCGCTCGGCCGACGACCTGATCGAGCATATCCAGCGCTATCTGGACGAGCCCGGCGTGGGCATTGCCTACCAGGGCCAGGGCCGGGTGCTGCTGAGCGGCACCGCCGACCCGGTGCACGGGCGCGACAAGGTGCGGCGCGTGATCGAGGACCTGCACCCGGGCGTGCTGGTGTCCGACAAGATCGATTACCGCGAAACCGCCGACAGCCGGCGCCGGCAGGTGCGCGACGGCCACATGGAAAACTGGCAGGGCGTGTTCCCGGCGCGCGTGGTGAGCATTACCGAGGACGGCAACGGCACGCGCTCGGTGCAGCTGGCCAACGGTGCGCGCTATTTCGAAGGGGCGGTGCTGAAGAACGGCGCCGAGATTGAACGGATCGACGCGGACGGCGTGGTGCTGAAGGACAGCCCGGTGCCGCCGCAGGCACGGCGATGACGGCGCACGCCGGCGCCGTGCCACTGGATTTGCGCCCGCGGGCGCAGATGCCGCTTGCCCCCGGAGGGCAGGTGTTTGACGCCAACCTACCTGAAGGAGATTGTCATGGCTGAAGTCGACCTCAATGCCAAGATGCAGGAAATCCAGCAGAAAGCGCAGGAGTTCTCGGTGAACATCCTGGGCCTGCAGGACACGCTGACGCGCCAGAACGCGGTGGTCAGCAGCGAGATGGCCCACAACACGCAGAAGGCCAACCTGGTCCAGGGCGCGATGCAGGACGTCAAGCAGACCTCGCGCACCAACTGACGGCACGCCGCCACGCGCCCCGGCATGCCGGGGCGCCCAACGCCTTGCAAGGAGAGCCATGATGGACCCGACCGCCGCCATTGCCGCCGCCAATGCCGCCACCGCCGCCGGCGCCGCGCCCGACAGCGCCACCGTCGCCGCGCACCAGTCGCCGGCCGCGGCCCCCGCCGCGCAGCCCGACCCGGCCGATGCCCGGCAGTTCGCGCAGATGGTCCAGCAGGGCCGCGCCGCCGACGGCTCGCGCACCGCGCACGTGACCCAGGCGGCAGACCCGACTTCGACCACGCTCGGCAACGCCATCCGCGCCAGCTACGTCTCCGCCGGCGAAGAATCGGCGCGCCAGGCCGCGCGCCTGCAGGAGCTGCGCGACGGCATGTTCGCGTCGATCTACGAGGGCAGCACCAGCGAGGTGGTCTACCAGGCCATGCTGCTGCAGACGCAGTCGCTGGAGCTGTTCTCGTCGATCCACGTGACCTCCAGCATCGGCAGCGCCGGCACCAACCTGTTCAACAGCCTGCTGAAGAACCAGCAATGATGTCCACGCCACCGCTGCGCCGGCGCCTTGCGCGCGCGGCCCGGCTGGCGCCGGCGCTGATGGCGCTGGCGCTGGCCGCATGCAAGGTCGACCTGTACGCGTCGCTGAACGAACCCGAGGCCAACCAGGTGCTGGCCGCGCTGACCGCGGAGGGCATCGACGCGGAGAAGGCGCGCGCCGAGACCAGCGGCGGCACCGGCGAGGGCCAGTGGCGCGTGCGCGTCGAGGAATCGCAACTGCCCGCCGCGCTGGAGATCCTGCGCAGCGAAGGCCTGCCGGGCGAACGCTTTGCGTCGCTGGGGCAGGTGTTCCAGAAGCAGGGGCTGGTGGCGACGCCGACCGAAGAGCGCATGCGCTATATCTTCGCGCTGTCGCAGGAGCTGTCGGAGACGCTGCGCAATATCGACGGCGTGGTCACCGCGCGCGTGCATGTGGTGATCCCCGCCACCGATCCGCTCTCGGACAAGATCCGGCCGTCGTCGGCGGCGGTGTTCATCAAGCACCGCGCCGATACCGACCTGCGCCTGCTGGTGCCGACCGTGAAGGACATGGTGGCGCACAGCATCGAAGGCGTGACCCATGACAACGTGTCGCTGTCGCTGGTCGAGGCGCGCCCGTTCGCGCCGCAGGCGGGCGCACCCGGGCCGGCGCCCGGCTTTGCAGTGGGACGCTTCGCCGCGATCGCGGTCGGCGCGGCGGTGGCGATTGCACTGGCCGTCGCGGCCGTGGTGGCATGGCAGCGCGGCGTGCTGCGCTGGCCGCAGCGGCGCGGCACGCCGCGGAGCGCAAATTGACGCTGCTATCCACCGTTGCCGCCGCCGAGGCTGCGCCTGGCGCCTACCTGCCCGGCGCGCTGGCCGCCGCGTTGGCACCCGCGCCGCCGGCATTGCCGGATCCGGCGCTGGCGCGCGCGGTGGCCAACCTGGCGCAGCGGCCGCTGGCGCATCTGCATCCCAGCTGGCTGCCGGCGGACTGGCCGCTGGCCTGGCGCCGCGCGGACCGCTTCGGCCCCGCCGCCGCCGACGTGCTGGCGCAGCCGCTGGGCCTCGGCGCGGAGGGCGACCGTGACGCCGCGATCCACCGCCTGCTCCAGGCGCCGCCCTCGCTGGCGCGGCTGGTGCTGATGCCACGCAGCGACCTGCGCCTGCTGGCGTGGTGGCTGGGCCTGGCGGTGCACCAGGCGGGCTTTGCCAGCGAGCGCCGCATGCTGCCGGCGCAGCTGGCCGACAGCATCGCGCCGTTGCCCGGGGCCCTGGCAGCGCCGCTGATCGGCAGCGCGCCGCGCGCGATGCGCCGTGCCGCGCGCCGGCTCGACCGCCACGCCGTGGCCTTTATCCTGAAGCGCGTGCCGGCCCTGCCGGCGCTGCCGATGAACCTGGCACCGTTGCGCGCACACCCGCCAGGCGCCGGCCGGCTGATGGCCGAGCGCGGCTATCGGCTCCTGTGCGGGCTGCTGGCCGCCGAGGCGCGCCACGAAGCCTGCGCGGCGCCGCTGCTGCAAGCGCTGCGGCGCAAGTTTCCCCGGCGCCTGGCGGCGTTGTCGCCGGCACCGCTGACCCCGGCGCAGGCCGCGCAGCTGCGCGAACTGCTGCTGCTCAACCTGATCCCCGAACGGTTCCCGGCATGGCACTGGCTTTTCTGATCACCAGCGAAAACCTGCAGCTGCTGTCCGAGCGCAAGGTGCTCAAGGAGGCCGAGTATGCCGCCTTGCTCGACGCCGCCGCGGTGATCGAGTCCGCGCGCAGCGAGGCCGTGCGCATCCGCAGCGAAGCCCAGCGCGAGGCCGAGGAACGGCGCCAGCATGGCTACCGCGAAGGCTGGGCGCGCGCGCACGCCGACCATGCCGCGGCACAGGTCAGCACCGCCGCCGAGGCCGAGCGCCAGCTGGGCGCGATGCGCCGCACCATGGCCGAGATCGTGATGAAGGCGGTGCAGCAGATCGCCGGCGAGCTCGACCCCGACATCATCCTGGAGGTGGCGCTGCAGCGCGTCGAGGCGCTGGTGCGGGCCGAGCCCTTCATCACCATCCAGATCCCGCTGGGCCGCGAGCAGGCCGTGCGCAGCCTGCTCGACCGGCTGGCCGAGACGCAGGAGTGGCCACGCCGCGCCAACGTGGTGGTCGAGCCGGGGCTGGAACCCGATGCCTGCCGTATCCAGACCCCTTCGGGCACCATGGAAGTGGGCCTGCAGGCCCAGCTCGAAGCCTTTGCGCGCCGGCTGCGGGCGGGCTGATTCCTACGTTGATACCCATGTCCAGCGAACTCCCTGCCTCCGATATCGAAGCCGCGCTGCAGCATGCCGCCGCTGACCTGGAACGCGCGTTCGAGCATTTCACGCCGGTGGCGATGCGCGGGCGCGTCAGCAAGGCGGTGGGCATGCTGATCAACGCCACCGGCATCCAGGCCCATGTGGGCGAGCTGTGCCAGCTGGTCACGCCCGGCGAGCCGCCGCTGCTGGCCGAGGTGGTCGGTTTCGTGCAGCAGACCGCGCTGCTCACGCCGCTGGGGCGCACCACCGGCGTATCGGCGCTGACCGAGGTGATCCCATCCGCCCATGGCCACCAGTGCCCGGCCGGCGCCGCGCTGCTGGGCCGCGTGCTGGACGCGCTGGGCGAGCCCATCGACGGCAAGGGCGCGCTCGACGGCGTGGCGCGGGTGCCGGTGGACAACGAGCCGCCCGACCCGCTCACGCGCCGCCTGATCCGCGAGCCGCTGGCCACCGGGGTGCGCGCCATCGACGGACTGCTGACGCTGGGCGAGGGCCAGCGGGTGGGCATCTTCGCGCCGCCGGGCGTGGGCAAGAGCACCTTGCTGGGGATGCTGGCGCGCGGCGCGTCCAGCGATGTCAACGTGGTCGCGCTGGTGGGCGAGCGCGGCCGCGAGGTGCGCGAGTTCATCGAATACAACCTGGGCCCCGAAGGGATGGCGCGCACGGTGCTGGTGGTCTCGACCTCCGACCGCTCGCCGATGGAGCGCGTGCGCTGCGCCTATACCGCCACCGCGATCGCGGAGCATTTCCGCGACCAGGGCCGGCGTGTGCTGCTGCTGGTCGACTCGCTGACGCGGCTGGCGCGCGCGCAGCGCGAGATCGGCCTGGCCAGCGGCGAGCCGCCGACGCGGCGCAGCTATCCGCCGTCCGTGTTCTCGATGCTGCCGCAGCTGCTGGAGCGCGCCGGCACCGGCGTGCAGGGCTCGATCACCGCGGCGTATACCGTGCTGACCGAAGGCGAGGACGACAGCGATCCCATTGCCGAAGAGGTGCGCTCGATCCTCGATGGACATATCGTGCTGTCGCGCAAGCTGGCCAGCGCCGGCCAGTATCCGCCGGTGGACGTGCTGCAGTCGGTCAGCCGGGTGATGCCGCAGGTGGCGGCCGGCGCGCACGCGCGCGACGCGGCGCGGCTGCGCCAGCTGCTGGCCCGGTACCAGGAGCTGGAGCTGCTGCTGCAGATCGGCGAGTACCGGCCCGGCGCCGACCCGGTCGCCGACGCCGCCGTGGCGGCGATGCCGGATATCCGCGCCTACCTGGCGCAGCCGGCGGCGCGGCTCGATACCTTCGCCGGCGCCGTCGCCAAGCTGGCGCAGGCGTTGCGCGTGCGCGAGCCCGCACCGCTTGCCGGAGCCGCGCAATGACGGCCGCCGGCGCCGACCCGCGCCTGGGCCAGCTCGAGGCGGTGCGCCAGCGCCGCCAGGAAGAGGCGCTGCGTGCGCTGCAGCAGCAGCGCGCGCAGGTGATGGCCGGGCTGCGGCAGGCCGAGGCCGCACAGCAGGCGGTGCAGGCCGCATTGGCCGAGCGCGCGGCGTTCATCGAACGCCTGCGCCAGGGCGCATCGCAGGGCGGGGTGTCGGTATCGGGGTTGCTCGATGCGCAAGGCTGGCAGAGTGCGTTCGACGCCCGCATTGCCCGCGCCAATGCCAACCTGGCCACGGTGCTCGACGACGTGGCACAGCGGCGCGCCGCCTTCGACGCGGCCCGCCGCGCGCTGCTGCGCGCGCAGGCGCGGCTGGACGGCGCGCGCGAACTGGCGCTGCGCGAGCACCGCGCGCTGCGCGCGGGCGCCGGGCGGCGCGAGGACGAGGCCATCGACGAAGCCGCGGCGCGCCGCTGGCACGCTGCCCGGCACGACGCGCGGCATGCCTGAGATGCAAGGCGAACTGCTCGATCCCGCCTTGCTGTTCCAGTGGGGACGCGAGGTCATCATGCCGATCGTGATGGTGATGCCGCGGCTGCTGACGGCGTTTACGGTGCTGCCGTTCCTGTCGCAGCAGGCCATCCCCGGGGTGGCGCGCAACGGCATCGTGCTGGCCATCGCGCTGTTCGTGTCGCCCGGCGCGCGCATCGACCTGGACGCCGTCGCCGGTGGGCTGTGGCTGGTGCTGATCTTCAAGGAAGCCTTTATCGGGCTGCTGCTGGGCATGGCGTTCGGCCTGTTCTTCGTGGCCCTGCAGATGATCGGCGAGCTGATCGACTTCCAGACCGGCTCGGGCAACGCCACCTTCTTCGATCCTGTGACGCAGCAGGAGGACGGGCCCATGGAGAACCTGCTGTCGCACTTCGGCATCGCCCTGTTCGCGGCGCTGGGCGGCTTTATCGCCATGACCGGCGTGATCGTGGAGTCGTTCGCGTTCTGGCCGGTGATGTCGTTCGGGCCGGAGATGTCGCTGGCGTCGATGGGCTTTGCCAACCTCTACGCCGGCACGCTGTTCTCGTGGGTGGTCAAGCTGGCCGCGCCAATCCTGCTGCTGCTGGTGATCGTCGAGCTGGGCTTTGCGCTGATCGCGCGCTTCGTGCCGCAGTTCGACGTGTTCCAGTTCGCGCAGCCGGTCAAGATCTCGGTGGCGTTCCTGATGCTGGTGCTGATGCTGGCGGTGATGGTGGATACGCTGCAGGGCTTCCTGCGCCCGGACAATATCCTGATCGAGATGCTGCGCCGGGGCGCGGCACGCTAGCATCGGCGGCGGCATATCGACACCCGATGAGCGACAGCGAAAAGAACCTCGAGGCAACCCGGCGCAAGCTGGACGAGGCGCGCAAGCGCGGCGAGGTGCCGCGCAGCAGCGACGTCACCTCGGCGGTGGTGTTTCTCGGCGTGCTGGCGGGCCTGTGGCTGCTGGGCCGTTATTTCGTGCGGCTGTTCCAGGCCTTGTGGCACAGCGCCATGGGCAGCGTGCCGCAGCACCTGGCGGACCAGCAGATGCTGGTGCTGGGCGAGGCCGCGGCGCGCTTCCTGCTGATGGGCGTGTTGCCGATCGTTGCGCTGGCGCTGGTATGCGGCATCGTCGGCGCGTTCCTGCAGGTGGGCCCGCTGGTGGCGTTCGAGCAGATCAAGCCGGACCTGGCGCGGCTGAACCCGGCCGAGGGCCTGAAGCGCATGTTCGCCGTGCGCAACCTGGTGAACCTGGCCAAGATCCTGGTCAAGATCGCGCTGCTGGCCGGGCTGGTCTATGTGCTGGCGCTGGGCGCGATCGAGGATGGCGTGCGCACCGGCTATGCCCGCCCCGCCGAAATCCTGCTGCTGGTCGCCTACATCATCCTGCGCATGTGCTGCTGGGCCGCGGTGATCTACCTGGTGATGGCGGTGGTGGACTACGTGCACGAGCGCCACCAGTTCATGAAGCGCCAGCGCATGAGCGTCGACGAGTACCGCCGCGAATACAAGGAGACCCAGGGCGACCCGATCATGGCCGGGCGCCGCCGCGCGGCCTTCTTCGAGGCCGCGTTCTTTGGCGTCAGCGAACGGGTGCGGGTCTCGACCGCGGTGGTGTATTCCACCCAGTACGCGGTGGCGCTTCGCTATGACGGCCCCGGCACGCTGCCGCGGGTGGTGGCCAAGGGCAGCGGCCAGGTGGCGGCACGCATCCGCCAGGCCGCGGCGGACTACCTGGTGCCGTCGGCGTTCGATTCGGACCTGGCGCAGCGGCTGTACTTGAATGTTCCGCTGGACCGGTTTATCGACCGGACGTTGTTCGAGCGGGTGGCGGAGTTGATGCGGTGGGCGAAGGGGGAGTGAGGGGGGGCATGTCGACGCTGCCGGTTTTCTCCCCTCTCCCGCGAGCGGGAGAGGGGCGGGGGTGAGGGCGGGCGCGTCCAATAGCGACGGCCTTCACTTCGTTGATGCTCCGGCCCTCACCCCAACCCTCTCCCGCTAGCGGGAGAGGGAGTACACCGTCGGTGGAGGCAACGCCAATGCCAATGCCAATGCCAATGCCAATGCCAAAACGAAAACCAGCAAACTAAGCCGCGATCACCCCCGCCGCATCCTTGTCCCTGTCCACCGACAGCGGTGCCCCCGGCGGCCGCAGCAATGTCGCCGCGCTGGCCAGCTGCACGCGGTTGCGCACGCCGAAGTGGCTGCGCAGCCGGCGCATGTGGTAGTCGACGTTGAAGATCGACATGTCCATGCGCCGCGCGATCTCCTTGTCCGACAGGCCCTGCGCCAGGCAGGCGAGGATATCGCGCTGCACCTCCGACAGACCTTCGCGATGGCGGCCGGCAAATGCGGGGATCTCGACGTGGCAGGTCAGGAATTCATGCAGCGCCAGCCCCATCGCCAGCGCCTGGCCCACCACGGAATCGCCGATCCAGCGCCGGCTTTCGATGCCCGACATAAAGCTGATCAGCACGAACTCGCTGTTGCCCGGCATCGGCAGGTTGAGGAAGATGCCGCTGCGCACGCCGGCGTCGCGCAGGTCCTCCAGGAAGCGGCGGCGGCGCAGCGGCGGCACGTTGCCCAGCGGCGTCTGCGCCAGGTCGTCGGCGTCCCACACGGTGGGCAGGCAGAACGTGCCCGGCTGCGGCGTGCGCGGGTCGATCTCGTAGTAGCGCTCGCGGAAATAGCGCTCGCGCCAGCCCGGCGGGGAATAGCTTTCAAAGAAGGTGCGCGGCTGCAGCTGGCCGCCGACATGCGCGGCGGTGGCGTAGCCCAGCCAGTCGAAGCCGATCGCGCGGATGGCGGACTGCATCACGGCGCTGCGGCCTTCGTGGGTCGGCTCGGCCTGCAGCGCGGTCACCAGTCCGGGGGTGGCGCCATGGCGCACGCGCTGCCTGACCGGCACCAGGTGGCGCTCGCCGAATACCTTGATGCCGTTGTTGGCCACCAGTGCCGGGGCGCTGCCAGGCGCGGTGGCCGGGCGTGCGGCGGTTGCTGCGGTGCCATGCCCGGACGCCCCCGCGTCACGGTACGGCACGACTTCCACATCTTTGATCATGTAGGCCTCCGACAACGAGTCTTGGCGTGCGAGCACGGCCTTGTGAGCCGGTCCACGCGTGCAAATGGGGCTGGCCTGCGCGGCGGCGCTGCGGGGCGCGGCGCGTCGTGCCGGTCGTGGCCGCCCGCCGGTGCTGCACGGCGGCTGGCCATCGCCAGCGCGTATCGCTGCTGCGCTGCATTGCCGTCGAGCTGGCAAGCCCGACATACTGCTGACCCGATTCCCGTCGGAAGAAGACTGGGCTGGCCCCGTGCGGGGCCGCCGTGATTGTTGTTGTGATCTGTGCCGCCCGCGGCGCCAGGCCGCGGCGGTGTCATGCTGGCAGTTGTCGCCGGCGGTTGTCGATCTCCTGCGGCGGCATCCCTGCCGCAGGTAGGGTTTTTCGCGCCACTATGCTTCCAGCGCCTTGCCGCGTGTTTCCGGCAAGGTCAGCGCGGCCAGGATCAGCACGCCATACGCGGCCGCGGCGAAGATGCCGATCGCGTGGCCCAGCGACATCTGCTGGCTGACATGGCCGATCAGGAACGGGAAGAACGCGCCGATGGCGCGGCCCACGTTGTAGCAGAAGCCCTGGCCCGAGCCGCGCACGCTGGTCGGGAACAGCTCGGTCAGGAACGCGCCCATGCCGGCGAAGATGCCCGAGGCAAAGAAGCCCAGCGGAAAGCCCAGCAGCAGCATCACGGTGTCGTTGACGGGGATGTGCGTGTAGGCCAGCGCGATCGTCATCGAGCCCAGCGCGAACAGGATGAAATTGCGCTTGCGGCCGATGCGGTCGGTCAGGTAGGCGCTGGTGACGTAGCCGATATAGGAGCCGACGATGACCATCGCCAGGTAGCCGCCGGTGCCCAGCACGGTCAGGCCGCGCTCGGTCTTGAGGAAGGTCGGCAGCCAGGTGGTGATGGCGTAGTAGCCGCCCTGCGCGCCGGTGGTCAGCAGCGCCGCGCGCAGCGTGATGCTGAGCAGGCGCGGGGAGAAGATCGCGGCGAACGAGGTTTTCTCGCTGGCCTGGGCCTCGCGCGCCTTGTGCTCGGTATAGACCTCGGGCTCCTTGACCAGGCGGCGCAGCACGATCACGAACACCGCCGGCAGCAGCCCGATCAGGAACAGCACGCGCCATGCGGTTTCGGCCGGCAGCAACGAAAAAACCAGCGCATACAGCAGCGCCGCCAGGCCCCAGCCCACGGCCCAGCCGGCCTGCACCATGCCCACCGCCTTGCCGCGGTCCTGCGCGCGGATGGCCTCGCCGATCAGCACCGCGCCGGCGGTCCATTCGCCGCCGAAGCCGAAGCCCATCAGCGCGCGCGCCACCAGCAGCTGCTCATAGGTCTGCGCCAGCCCGCACAGGAAGGTGAAGAAGGCAAACCACAGGATGGTCAGCTGCAGCGTGCGCACCCGGCCGATGCGGTCGGACAGGATGCCCGCGACCCAGCCGCCCGCGGCGGAAGTCAGCAGCGTGGCGGTGCCGATAAAGCCGGCATCGGCGCGGCTGATGCCCCAGGTGGCGATCAGCGTGGGGATGACGAAGCTCAGGAACTGCGTGTCCATGGCGTCGAGCGCATAGCCGACCTTGCAGCTCCAGAAGGTGCGCCGCTCATTGGCGGTGATGTCGCGGTACCAGGAGAAAAAGCCGCGCGACGGTGCTGCCTCGGCGCTGGCGGGTGATGATGGCTGGGGGCTCTGGATACTGCCGATCTGCGTTTCCATGCATTCCTCTCGTGCTATGTCTGGCTCGGCCCTGGCGGGGCGCGCTGGGCGCGGCGCCAGCCTTGATGTCCCGGCGTGCGCTGCCGGCTTGCCGCCGGCGCGCATCGATGGCGCGGCAGTGCGCGGTTGCAGCGTCTCCTGTGGTGCGCCCGCTGACAGCATTCTTGAAAGGCACGGCGGCCCGCGTCCAACTAGTTTTTCGGGCGGCGGCCGATAAGAAAAATTGATTCCTGTGCTGAACGCCCGTGAATGCGCGGCTGGCGCCGTTTCGTCCCGTGGCGCCATCGCCACGGCCCGCGGGTTTTCCCCGATGCCGGGGCGGCGTGCGCGGGGCGCAGCCGCGAGGGCATAAGCATACGGCGCGCCAGCGCGCACGGGTTGGCCGCGGCCCTACGGAAACACGTAGGGCCGGTCGGTGCGCGGCGCGGCCGCTACGAGCCTTCGGTAATGGCACATGCCGCCGCGCTCGGCTAGGCTTGCACCCATTGCCCCGACCGTGCGCGTGCCGCCTAGCCTATGTCAATGATTGCCCGCCTGACCCTGTCCACGCTCCGGCTCGCCGTGCCTGCGCTGCTGCTGGCGTGGCAGGCGCCGGCGCACGCGCAGCTGATCCCCGTGGAGCGCTCGGTCGAGGTGCTGGCCGATCCGGCGCGCGTCTGGGACCTGGCCGGCGGCTACTGCGCGGTGCCGGACTGGGACAGCCTCTACAAGGACTGCCGCGTGGTGCTGGGCAGCGGCAGCCCGGGCACGGTACGCCGCATGGCCCACAAGGCCGGCGGCCTGCCTGCGGTCGACGTGCTGACCGACAGGGGGCCGTTCTCCTACAGCTACCGCAAGCTCTCAAGCCATACGCGCGGGCGGCTGCAGGCAGCGCCGGGGCAGGACGTGGGCACCACGCACGTGACCTGGCAGATGTGGCTGGACCCGTCGGCCGTACCCGACGGCGCGCGCGCCGAGTATCCGGCGGCGCTGGGCGACGACATGCTGGCCGCGCTGCAGCGCCTGAAGGCGCAGGCCGAAGCGGCGCAGCATGAGGCCGAAGAGGAGGCCGCGCGCGGTCCGGCACTGATCCCGCCGCGCCAGCCGCCGACGCCGTCGCAGCCGTCGCCGCTGGGGGCGTGAGCGCGGCGCGCCGGCCATGCTGCGCGGCAGCATGGCATGCTCCCGAGCGCTGCTATCAAACGCTTGTTTGCCGCCGTGCCATCGCGTAGATTCTGTGGCTTGGATTCTGTCCTGATGCGCCGCCGCAGCGATTGTCCCGCCTCCCATCGCCCATGAATCTGCGCTTTCTCGAAACCTTCGTCTGGGTGGCACGCCTGCGCAGCTTCCGCCTGACCGCGGAGAAGCTGTTCAGCACGCAGGCCTCGATCTCCAGCCGTATCGCCGTGCTGGAGGAAGACCTGGGGGTCAAGCTGTTCCTGCGCGATTCGCGCGGCGTCACGCTGACGCCGGAGGGCCAGCGCGTGCTGGAGTACGCCGAGAAGATGGTGAACACCATGCACCATATGCGGCAGTCGCTGGACCGTTCGCGCGCCATTGCGGGGCGCGTGCGCATCGGCGCGATGGACTCGGTGATCCATACCTGGCTGTCCACCGTGGTCAAGCGCGCGATGCAGGCCTACCCGGCGCTGGAGATCGAACTGACCGCCGATGCCGCGCTGAACCTGTGCGACCAGCTGCAGAAGGGCTATCTCGACGTGATCTTCCAGACCGACCTGCTGCGGCTGGAAACGGTGCGCAATATCGAACTGGCGCGCTACCCGATCCGCTGGATCGTCGCCACCGGCTCGGCCTGCGACCGGCCCTATGCCTCGCTCGAAGAACTCGCCGCCGAACGCGTCATCACCTTCGTCAAGAACTCGCGCCCGCACCAGGACATCCTGAGCCTGTTCCACCTGAACGGCGTGGCCTCGCCGCGCATCAACTGCGTGAACTCGGTGGCGGCGATGACCCGGCTGATCGGCGACGGCTTCGGCATCGGCGCGGTGCCGCCGGCACTGGTGCGCAAGGAGCTGGCCGACGGCACGCTGTCGGTGGTGGACGTGGAGAACCATCCGCCCGCGCTCGACATCGTCGCCTCGTGGCGCATCGGCGCAGGGCTGGAGGTCAACGAGTCGATCGTCGGGCTGGCCACCGGCGTGGTGGCGGAGTTCTGTGCCGAGGTGGGCGAAGACATGGCGGTGGCGGCGCAGCCGCAAGCCGCGGGGCCCCACGCGGGCTCGTAGTCATCGGATTCCTTTATCGCGCTCGATCCGAAAGATTTGTTGGACGCCGGCGCCGGCGGGCGCCCAGAATCGGCAGGTCAACCCGACTTTGCGCGCCGCCCGGCGCCTGCCTGCCGACCATGAACCAGCCGCTCCAGCACGCCGCCTCGCTCCTGCCCGAAGACCCCGCCGCATTGCGCCAGCTGATCCGCGCGGGCCGCTACCACGGCCATACCAGCGGCCTGGCGCGCGGCCACGTGCAGGCCAATATCGTGATCCTGACGCGCGACTGGGCCTATGATTTCCTGCAGTTCTGCGCGCTCAACCGCAAGGCCTGCCCGCTGATCGACGTGACCGATCCGGGCGACCCGGTGTTCCGCAACCTCGGGCGCGATGTCGATATCCGCACCGACGTGCCGATGTACCGGGTCTATCGCAACGGCAGCGCGTACCACGAGACCACCGGCATCACCGAGCTGTGGCGCGACGACTTCGTCGCCTTTGCCATCGGCTGCTCGTTCTCGTTCGAGCAGGCGCTGCTGGCGGCCAACGTGCCGCTCAAGCATATCAACCTGGGCCGCAACGTCGCCATGTACCGCACCGCCATCGAGACCCGCCCGGCCGGCCGGCTGTCGGGCAAGCTGGTGGTGTCGATGCGCCCGCTCAAGGCCGCCGATGCGATCCTGGCCACCGAGATCACCGCGCGCTACCCCGACGTGCACGGCGCGCCCGTGCATATCGGCGACCCGCGGCTGATCGGCATCGAGGATATCGAATCGCCCGACTACGGCGACGCGGTGCCGCTCGACGCCGATGAAATCCCGGTGTTCTGGGCCTGCGGGGTCACGCCCCAGGCGGTGATCCGCGAGGCGCGGCCCGAGATCTGCATCACCCATGCGCCCGGCTGCATGCTGGTGACCGACCTCGACAACAACCGCCTGTAGCCAACCTGCCCCGCGCAGGCCCTACGAATTCCCATAGTTGGCCTGCGCCGCCGACGCGCGCAGAATCGGCGCGCATGATGCCCGCGGCTTGCCCGCTGCTGGCGCGTGGCCGCGGCCGCGTGCCAGGGCATCGGCAACCGTCTGACCTGCCGGCACGCGCCGGCCTCGCCAGGAGACTTGCGTCATGCTGGATTTCATGGATGCCATCCGGGCTGCCGCGCGCGCGGCCGCCGAGGCCGCGGCCCGCGCCGCCGCCGAAGCCGCGCGCGAGGCGGCCGAACGCGCCGCCCGCGAAGCCGCCGAACGCGCCCAGCGCGCCGCCGAGGCGCGCGAGACCCAGCGCCAGCAAGACACCCAGAACACGCAGCAGGCGCAACAGTCGCAACAGTCGCAACAAACCCAACAAGATCAGCAGGCCAGGCCCGCGGACCAGCCCGACAAGCCGCAGGCGGTGGTGGTGACGCCGGCGCTCTACACCGCCAACGCCCCCGGCGCACAGTCGCCCAAGGCGACGCAGGTCGATGCGCCGGCGCCGGAAAAGCCCAAGACCGACCCCGCCGAGGAAGCGCGCAAGAAGAAGGAAAACGATGCCAGGGCGCTGACCGATGGCTGGCAGCAGCAAGCGCAGGACGCCTATGACAAGGTGGTGGCCGATCTCGACGGCCGCGCCATGACCGACAAGCAGTGGCAGCCGCTGGGCCTGAAGTACGGCAACGTGATGGGCGGCGCGCAGAACGAGCTGCGCGTGGCCGCCAACAACGCCGCGGCCACCGGCGGGGATGTCAAGGCCGCGGTCGAGGCCAAGGCCGAGGAGATCCGCAAGCGCTATGACGATCCCAATGTCGCGCTGAATATCGAAGAAACCAAGACGCAATTCCTGAAGAACGAGAGCACGCAGCAGGCGCGCGACACCCAGGGCGCGCGCTTCAACGTGGTGCTGGCGCAGGAAAAAGAGCAGCAGGCCGCCGCCAGGGTCGACCAGGAACAGGCCGCCTACCTGAAGATCCCCGGCGGCATCCGGCGCTTCGAGCTCGAGGCCGACGACCAGCTGGTGGCCGCGCGCGACGCCCACGAGCAAGCACAGCAGGAACGGGTAAAGGCCGAGGATACCTTCCTCGCCGCCATGCAGAAAGAGATCGACACGATCGCGGCGAACGGCTACAAGCAGGACGCCGACCAGGCGCTGAAGGACCTGCGCAACGATCCGCACGACCGCACCCTCTCGATGGCGGACCGCTCGTACGACCTGACCCTGGCCAACGGCAAGGTCGGCGACGCCGACGCGCAGCTGCAGGCGCTGGCGTCGGGCCAGGGCGTCAAGGTGCCGGACAGCTATCGCCAGCAGGCGGTGCAGGACCTGAAGGCGCGCTACGGCACCGACGGCGGCATGGGCCAGCTGATCGACCGGATCGACCTGCGCGGCCGCATCGCCGGCGAGATGGACCACCTGACGCCGTCCACCGAGTTCGAGCGCAAGCTGGCGCAGAACGACCCCACCACGCTGGCGATGGCGCAGGCGCAGGGGCTGACGCTGGATCCCCAGGCCAAGACCGATCCCAACGCCGCCACGCCGCGCGACCTGCCGCAGGCAGAGCGCGCGCTGATGGAACACAACCCGGCCGGCTACGTCATGTACAAGGCGCTGGGCGCGGACAGCCTGGTGCCGGACGCGGACCTGCCGGCGACCGACCCGGCCCGGGCCGCCTACGACAAGGGCGTTGCCGAGAAAGGCCTGCTCGGCTACACCGTCGAGCAGCTCAAGGCGCGCAGCGAAGACCCCAAGCTGAGCCAGGCGCAGCGTGACCAGGCCGCCAGCGGCCTGAACCGGATGCTCGGCTTCATGGAGGGCTCGGTGCCGCTGCGCGTGGACGCCATGACCCGCGGCATCGCGCAGAAGCTGGACCGCGGCGACGTCACCGGCGCGCTGCAGATCCGCAAGGCCGGTGCCGATGCCGCGCAGACGCCCGAGGAGCGGCAGCTTTACGTCGACGTGCACAACGACCGCTTCAGCGGCGACCTGTTCAAGGCGCAGATCGAAGCGTCGATGGACAAGGACCTGAAGAACAAGACCCACGACGACCAGGGCCGGCCCATCATCGGCCAGGAGAAGATGTACGCCGACAAGGTCGGCGTCTACCTGCAGGAAGTGGCGCCGCACCTGATCGAGGAAGACGCCGGCACGCTGCTCGATACGGTGAAGACCGAATACAGCAACGACTGGACCGGGCGCAACAACAGCCAGTCGCCGGGCTACAACGACTGGGACGACTTCTATCACGGCCTGTCGGCGGTGGTCGATGCGGCCGATGCGGGGTATTACGCGCGCAATCCGCAGGCCCAGGCCGGCACGGCCCCGGCCGCGACCGGCACGGCCAGCTGGCTGACCGACCGCGACAACGAGGTCAGCATGCTGATGATGATGAACCAGGGCGGCTCGTCGCGCCAGGGACGCATCTACGGCGGGGCCCAGGACGCCGCCGCCAAGGGCCACATCGGCCTGTCGGCCGCTTTCGAGCAGTCGCTGAAGTCGAGCAAGGAGGCGCCGGTGATGTCCGACGTCTACCTGCGCAACGCGGTGCAGCGCGGCAGCGAGGACTACGCCGGCACCGACGAGGCAAAGGAAGCCAACCAGCGCTTCGAGCTCGACAAGGACGAGATCCTGCGGCAGACCTTCGACAGCCTGGCGATGCGCAAGGAAGCGCTCAGCGCGAAGGCCTCGGACGAGAAAGGGCTGTCCGAAGCCATCGCGCTGGGCGCGCCGCAGGGCGACGCGAACGCAATCCGCGAACAGATCGCCGACGATGCGAAGCCGGGCACCACCGTCAAGGCCATCCCGATGTACGTGGCCGGCCCCGGCGGGGTGCCGTACCAGACCGCGGTGTTCGAGTTCGAGGGCAAGGACGGCAAGACCCTGTGGGTGGACGACCAGGGCGCGGTCTACGGCAAGGAGGAGCTGGACGCAAAGCGCGATTTCCAGGAAAACAACCTGCTCTCCGACAAGGGCACGGTCTACTTCGCCGAAAACCTGGATCTTGGCCGTGACGGCCACGTCGACTACGCCGCGATGGACGCCCATATCGTCACCACCAGCGAGAAGGTGTGGGGCTGGGTCAACCTCGGCGTGGCCGCCGTCGGCGCGGTCGCGGGCGGGGTGCTGGCAGTGGCCTCGGGCGGCACGCTGACGCCGCTGGTGGCCGCGGCCTGGGTTGGCATGGTGGGCAGCATGGGCTACGGGGTCGGCACCTCGTGGGCCGCGCTGGACAATATCTCGGACCATGGCCGCTCGGTCAATCCCTTCGCCAGCCAGGAAGCGATGGCGCAGTGGCTCAACGTCGCCGGCTCGCTGGCCGGCATGGGTGGCATGGGCCTGGCCAAGACCGGCGCGCTGGCGATGAACGCCGGCACCCGGCTGGCCGGCGGCACCAACCCGCTGCGCCAGATGGCGGGCGGCATGCTGACCCACAGCGCCGGCCACTACGGCAGCGCCAGCCGCGTGCTCAATGGCGTGGGCTTCGGCATCGGCGGCGTGCAGACGCTGCAGCAGGCCGCCATGTTCGCCGAGCATGGCAGCGAGATGAGCGTGTCGGAGAAGCTGCAGAACGGCGCCATGCTGCTGATGGGCGCCACGCAGATGCTGCCGATGGCGGTGCAGAAGCGTATCGGGGAATCCGTGCGCGACGGCTACCAGGCCATGCGCGGGCGCGGCGCCGGCGATCCAGCCGGCATCGGCGGAGCGGCGCGGGGCGTCGCACCGGACGCGCTGGGCGCGTACCGCGACGGCGATGGCGTGCCAGCCGCGACGCGGCCGACCACGCGCCAGGCTCCGGCCGGCCGCGACGCCGAGGGCCAGCCGCTCGCGCGCACCGATGCCGACGGCCAGTCCGGCCGCTCCGGCAGGCAGGCCGACGGTGAACCCGCCCCGGGCGCAGCCAGGCCCGCGACGCCGGCGCGCAGCAACGGCGGCCGGCCGACCACCGACGGCGCTGCCACGCCGGCGCGCGACCTGCGCACCCCGCACCGCCTTACGCCCTGGCAATCGGCCAGGCTCAGCACCGCCGCGGCCTTCGACATGGCGGTCACGCGCGGGACGATGCTGCAGGAACGCGTGATCCACGGCATGATGGACCGCGCCATGAGCCGCGCCATGGCGCGCTACGTGACGGAATCCGCCGCGCGCAACCCGTCGGGCGAGCGCGGCGGCGGCCGCACCGACGCGCCGGTGGCGGCGTCGCGCCGCCGTGGCACGCACGGCACGCCGGCGCCGGCGCGCGCGCCGCGCCACCCCGCGGGCGAGGGCGAGGCCGGCGTGCAGCGCCGCACGGTGAGCCACGGCCCCGCGGTGGTGGCGCATGCCGACGGGCCCGAAGCGCCCGCGCGCATGTCGCTGCGGCAGAACGCGATCTCGCCGCTGGACAACGTGCTGTGGATCGACGGCAGCATGGAGAACATCGGCGTGCCCTACGGCGCCGAGATGGCCGCGCGCGCGCTGGCGGACCTGGACTCGGTGATGATCGTCACCGGCCCGCTGACCGCCCATGGCCGCGCCGAGACCAACGGCCCGGTTGGCGCGGCCTCGCTGGGCGCCTACCTGGCCTCGCTGGGCAAGGACGTGGTCTATGTCACCGACCGCGCCCATGCGCGCACGCTGCGCAAGATGCTGCGCCAGGACCTGAACCAGCCCAATGCGCGCGTCGAGACCTTCTCGGCACGGGACTTTGCCAGCGCGGGGCGCCAGTCGCGCGCGCTGCTGGCGATGCACAAGCCGCAGGCGGTGGTGGCGGTGGAAGTGGCCGGGCGCAACACCAACAACGAATACCGGCTGCAGAACGGCGAGCGGGTGCGCGGCAATGCCATGCTCGACCAGTTGCTGATCGACGCCAACGACATCGCCGACATGGTCACCATTGCCGTGGGCGACCACGGCAACGAGGCCGGCATGCGCGCCGCGCGCGACCGCCTGCTGCGCGACATGACGGTGACCGAGCAGCTGGCCGACAGCTGGTCCGACGTCGGCGCCGACCACCTGGTGACTGGCATGAATTCCAACCTGGCGGCGCAGGCGATCGGCTTCGGCGTGCAGCGCGCGCTGGGCCGCGACAGCGGCATGCCCAGCGTGGAAACCGTGGGCGCGCTGCTCGACACCATGGCGCGCCACAAGGCGCGCGACGGCGTCACGCTGGAAGTTGGCGCCACCAGCGTGCGCGGCTACGACAAGACCGTGCAGAAGGGGGTCTACGAGCTGCTGCAGAAGGCGTCCGAGCGCCTGCCCGCGGGCCTGGACATGGCGCAGCTGTTCGAGGGCATCCAGCGGCGCTTCCTGCCCGACGGCATCGACCCGGCCGACTTCGGCATCCGCGTGCAGGACGATGCAATCGTCATCACCGCCTTTGATTCCAGCAACGGCGGCCTGCTGGCCGCGCAGAACATCGCGCGCCACACCTATGCCATGACCGGCAAGGCAGTGCAGGTGGTGGCCTTTACCGACCATGCCGCCGGCACCTACGGCGGGCGCGAGCGCGGTGACCTGGTGAACCTGGTCCATGCCGGCGTGATTGCGGCGCAGAAGGCCAGGGGCGCGGTCGACCTGTTTGCCTGCAACACCGCCTGCACGGCGTTTCCCGAGGCGCTGGCCGGCACCCACCAGGCCAAGGTGGTCAACCTGATCATGCAGACCGCGCCCAAGATCGTCACCGAGGGCGGGGCGCGCCCGGTGGTGGTGGCCACGCCCGGCACGGTCAAGCTGCACGCCTACCTGGAAGCAGTGGCCGAGGCCAGCGGCGGCAGCGTCACGGTCAAGGAAATCGGCGCGACCGAGTGGGCCGATGCGGTCAACAACCTGATGCACCTGGCCGACGGCAAGCAGCTGGAACAGCTCAAGGGGCTGGTGGCCAAGTACATCAACGCCGAGCAGATCCCGGCCGACGCCACCTCGCTATGGTTCTGCTGCACCCACTACCCGGCCCTGGAGACGCTGGTGCGCCAGCAGCTCGATGCCATTGGCCGCAGCGACGTCAGGCTGATCGACCCGATGCAGTACCAGGCGCGCAAGGGCGTGGAGATGCTGGTCGACCAGGGCCTGATCGACCGCAGCGCACTGCTGGAGCAGCCGCTGGACCCGTCGGCGGTGCCCGACGACAAGACCCTGCCGACCATCGTCTTCACCACCGGCCAGCCGTCGCGGGTGTCCGGGCTGGCGCACGCGATGGGGCGGCGCCCTGATATCCGCGTGTTCAAGACCGCCTTCGGCGAGGCCGCCGACGTGTCGCCGGCGCTGGCGCTGGTCGACGGCGGGCGCCACCTGTCGCCGGTCGACCGCGTCAGCTTCAACTACATCGGCCGCGGCCTGCGCGAGTTCTACATGCCGGGCGGCGCCGAACGCGCGGCCGCGTCGCTGGAGGACGCCGGCAACGTGATGCTGGTGACGGGCTTTTCGGTGGCCAAGGACATGCCCGAAACCGACGGCCCCCCGGGCACCGCGGAACTGGGGCGCGCGCTGCGGCTGCGCGGCAAGCAGGTGACCTACGTGGTGGATTCGGCCAACCGGCCGATCCTGGAAGGCATCCTGCGCGAGATGGGCGAGCCGCTGGACAATATCCGCGTGTTCGATGAACCGATCGCCAGCGCCGCCGAGCCGGCGCGCGCGCTGTTGCGCGAGGTCGGCCCCGACCGGGTGATGGCGATCGAGCTGCCGTCGCGCAGCGCGCGCGGCACCAAGCACAATATGCGCGGCATCGGCATCGACGACTTCAACCCGGCGCTGGACCAGATCGTGCTGGAAGCCAATGCCATCGACGGCATCGAGACCCTGGGCGTGGGCGATGGCGGCAACGAGGCCGGCATGGGTGGCGTCGGCGGGCTGATCCCGCGCGCGCTCGACGGCAGCGATATCGCCGCGGTGGTGCCGGTGGACCATGTGGTCACCGCCAGCGTGTCGAACTGGGGCGCGTACGCGGTCTCGGCGCTGCTGCTGCGCCGGGGCAATATGCCGGAACGCTTCCAGAGCCCCGAGGAACTGGGCCGCGTGCTGCAGGCCGCGGCCGATGCCGGCGCCGTCGACGGCGTTTCGCGCGAGCGGGTGGCAACGGTGGATGGCTTCTCGACCGAGGTGCACCAGGCGGTGATCACGTTGTACGGACGCGCTGCCGCCGGCGGCGAGCCGCGCGGACCGGGTGCCGCGCGCGCCCCGTTGCCGGGCGGTCCGGCGCTGGCGCGCACGCCGCTGGCCGACGCCGCCGAAGCGGTGGTCGCGCACGGCGGGCAGCTGCCGCGCAAGGCCGCTTCCGCAAGCCGCGCCGATGACGCGGGCAGCCAGCCGGCGGCGATGCCCGCGGCGCGGCCGGAGATTCGCGACGGCAGCTGGTCGGTGCGCGACGGCGCGCCAAGTCGCGGCGCGATAGCGGCCACTATCGACGGCATCCATGCCTCCGGCGGGCGCCTGGCCGGCGTGCACTACGTGGTGACCCATGGCGATGGGCTGTCGGTGCCGCTGCGCGCGGGGCTGCCGGAAGCATCGTTCCTGTCGCTGCAGCAGGCCATGCGCGAGCTCGGCCCGGCGCTGCAGGCAGGGGGCAACTTCCGCATCGCCATCGTTTCGCAGCGCGAGGCGGCGCGGCACGGCGCGGTCGACGCGCGCAGCGTGATCGGCACGGTGCCGCTGTCGTTGCGCGGGCACCAGCCGCACGCGGACGGGTTTGCGCTGAATCCGGATTACCACGGCGAGATCCGCGCCGCGTTGCCCGACGACTTCCGCGCCGGCCTGCCGCTGGTGCGCCAGCAGGACGGCCGTCGCATCGACGTGCTGGCCCGGCTGGAGCAGTTTCCGCGCGGGCGTGCCGACCTGGACCTGGCCCAACAGGCCGGCCAGAAGACCTTTGGCGACGAGGCGGTGGCGGTGTCGGTGCCGCAGATCCCCGGGCATTTCACGGTGCGTGCCGAGGGCCTGTTCGGCGGCATCGCGATGCGGGCCGGCGACGGTCCGGCGTCGTTGATCGACGCCACGGCGGTGATCGACCGCATCCGCTCGCACCCGGACTACCAGCAGGGCATGCCGGTGGTGCTGTACGGCTGCTACGGGCAGGACGGCGCGGTGTCGCTGGTGCAGCAATTGGCCACCGGCCTGAACGCGCGCGTCTACGGCGCCGACGGCCGGCTCGACGTGGATGCATTCCGCGCGCCGGGCAGCGACCTGGCCTATGGCGCGCGCCTGCGCGTGGCCGCCGACCCTGCCACCATGGCCGGCTCGGGTGCGCCGGTGCATGTCCGGGACGGCGGCCGCTTCCACGGCGCCATGCCGGCGCTGCCGATGGTATCCGTCACCGGCGGCGGCAAGCCGGTGCGCCAGCCTGGCACGCGTGCCGCGGGCGATCCCGCGCCGGCCGGCTGGCAGCAGATGCCGGACCGCTGGGCCGAACTGGCGCTGGGCGAGCCGGCGGTGCGCGTCAACGCGCCCAGGGATCATCTGGTGGTAGTCGGCGCCGTGCGCCCGGAGGGCGGGCTGCGGGGCGAGGGGGGCGAGAGCGTTGGCGCCCATGAGCTTGCCTTCCTGCTGGCGCACGACTGGGAGCCCGGCCAGCCCATCGTGCTGGCGCTGGACGGCGCGCATGCACCGCAGGGACGCATGCTGGCGCAGCAGGTGGCCGACGTGATGGGCACCGAGGTGCTGGTGCCGGAGTTCGCGCTGCGCCGCGGCGCCTACGCGCAGGATCCGGCCAGGAGCCAGATCGACCTGGCGCAGCCGGGCCGCTGGCGCCGCCTGTCGCCGCAGCCCGATCCCTACGCCGGCCACAGCTTCAAGATCGACCACCACGGCAACGTGTTCCTGCGCCGGCCCGATGGCACCCGCGAACGGGTGCAACTGGAAACCTACCTCGGCCCGCGTCTGGGCAGCGGCGGCGCCAAGACCGTGTTTGCGCTGGGCAAGGACCTGGCGGTCGGCATTGCCAACGAAGCCTGGCTGGGCGACATGGTGCACGGCGAGCGCGCCGCCATGGCCGAGGCCGCCGGCACGCACGGGCTCAAAACCGTGCGCAGCTTCGGGCCGGCGTCGTTCGAGGCGTTCGGGCGCCCGGCCATCGGCTATGAACGCTACGCGGCCAGCACCAAGGACTTGTTCGACGCCGCCGGACAGTTGCGGCCAGAGCATGCCGCCTTGCTCAATGGCCGCACCGCGCGCGATATCGCTGCGCTGGTCGACACCATGAAGACGCGCAATTTGCACCTGGGCGACGTGGAGTTCGCGCTGTTCCCGGACGGTACGGTGAAGGTGGCCGACCTGACCCATGTCGAGACCGGCTCGGATGCGTCGCAAGGGAGCGCGGTGTACCGCATGCTGGACCGGATGCAGGAAGCAGGGCGCGCCAGGGGTGACGACGGCACCCGGGGCGGCGAGGGCGCAGTGGTGCGCGCGACCATCTCGCATGGCCCGGCCGGCAATGCCCCGCCGCCCGGCAGCAATGGCCCGCGGCCGTGGAAGGTGCGCACCGCGCTGGCGGTGTCGGCGGCCGGCACCTTCGCCGCCGCCTCCGGCGCCGCGGCGATCTCGGCGCAGACCGGTGCCAACCTGGTGCTGACCAGCGCCGGCTGCTTTATCTACCGCGGCAGCGTGGCGATGGGGCGCACCGTGCATGCCAACAAGGTGATCCGGCGCGCCGGCACGCACACGCCGGCCGATATCGCCTGGCTGCGCCGCGCGCTGACCGAGAAGCCCGGCACCGCGGTGTGGGGCATCAACGACAAGAACCAGCAGAAGTTTGCCAAGGCGCTGGACCAGCTGGAGGCCTACGCCCACCACGCCGACAAGAAGGACCTGGCGGAGGCCCCGGACAAGATCCGCGAGGCGCAGGCGGTGATCGGCACCATCGGCGCCTCGCTGCTGACGCCCGATACCCGGGCCGGCCAGGTCAACGACGCGCTGCAGCTGACCACGCTGGCGATCAACAACGGCAACACCATGCTGTGGTTCGGCGAGCACGGCGTGACCCAGATCGGCGAGCCGCTGACCTACAGCAGCGCGGTGTTCCTGGCGGCCAATTCGGTGCTGAGCACGGTCAACTTTGCCGCCCGCGCGGGCTATCACACCGGCCTGTCCCAGCCCGCGCTGCTGGGTGCAAGGCTGCGCAAGTTCGTGATGAATGCCTATTCGGTCGGCGCGGTGCCGCTGGCCGTGGCCGACATGGTGCATACCGGCGGCGTGGTGGGCGCGATCGAGGCGGGCAGCCTGGCGGTGTTCGGCATCGGTGCGCACCTGCAGTCGCGCAACGAGCAGAAGCTCATCAATGCCGAGAAAAACCGGCTGGCGAAGGCCGCCGATCCCGACGCCGTGGACAAGCCGGTCACGCCATGGCTGGCGCAGAAATGGGATTTCTTCGGCCGCGCCATGCCCAAGGGGCTGGTGCTGCTGGGCGGCGGCGTGATCGTCAACTTCGGCGCCAAGATCCTGGTGGAGCTGCTCAAGGACGAGGACAAGGGCGCGCCGCGGCCAACGCCGACGCCAACGCCGACGCCGACGCCCAGCGGCGGCCCGTCGACCCCGCCGGCGCCGCCGAAGGAGCCACCGAAAGAGACCCCGGCAGAACCGCCCAGCGAGACCCCGAGGGAGCGCCCGGCCTCCGGATCGGTACGGGTGCAGCCCTACAGCCCGGACCACGTCGCCGGTTCCACGCTATGGGGCATCGCCGGCGCGCATCTCGACACGCTGCTGTCCGACGGCCAGAAGGCCGAGGCCCGGGCGCAGGCGATGACGCCGGACCAGCAGGTGGCCAACTTCGCGCTGCGCGAACTGATCAACCTGAATCCGCGCTATCGGCTGGCAGACAACCCGGACCACCTGGAGCCAGGCTGGGAGCTCGACGTGACGCGATAGGGCATCGGGGGCGCCGCTCGCTTCAGCGGCTGCCGTGGCGCTCCAGGTAGTCCGCGAACTCGTCGCGCACCACCGCTTCGATGCGCGCGAGCTCGTCGTCGGTGATGTCCTCGAACAGCTTGCGCTTGCGCCGCGACAGCTCGCCGTGGTTCTGCACGACCAGGTCGATCAGGTTGGACAGCCGCGACTGGCGCAGGTCGAGCCAGCTTTCGAGCCGGGTCACGCTGGCGTCGTAGGCGCGCAGGTACTGGATTTCCTGCGCCAGGTCCTGCTCGACGCATTGCTCGATGCACTCGAACACGAATTCGCACAGCGCGGTGGCGTCGAACGAGGCATAGAGCCAGTAGGGCTGCGGCGACTTGATCAGGATGGTGTCGCTGTCCGCATCCAGCGCGTAATTGAGCAGCGCGGTACGCGGCGCGGAATAGGCCTTGAGCAGGCCGGCGTAGACGTCGAGCTGCTTGAGCATGCGCGCCGACACCGGCAGCACCACGCCTTCGGGCGTGACGCCGGCCTGGCGCAGCAGGTGGTGGATCAGGAAACGATGCAGGCGGCCGTTGCCGTCATAGAACGGGTGCGCAAAGACAAAGCCGAACGACACGCACGCCGCCACCACGATCGGGTTTGCCGCGTGGGATTCGACCAGTGCCGCGACCGCGGCAATGCCGTCCATCATCGCGCCCAGCTGCGCCGGCGGCGGCGGAATATAGTCCGCGATATTGCGCAGCCGCCCGCCGCGAGACAGCCAGTTCTGCTGGTCGCGGAAGCTGTATTCGGCGCGCAGGCCGGAGATGATCTCGTTCTGCCATTCGCACAGCTGCGCTTCGGTCAGCGGCGCGCGCTGGCCGGCATATTCCAGCAGCCGCCGGAACTTGGCGACGCGCTGGTTATCGGGAATCTCATGCTCGATCGAATACGTGGAGCGGGTCTCGGCCAGGTAGAGATAATCCACCGCGCGCGCCAGCAACTCCGGCTCCAGGCGCCGGATGGCGCTGCCCACACGGCCGGGCAGGTCGGCGGCAATCCAGCGTGCGAGCTTCTCGGTACGGCGCACCACCGGGCAGAATGCCGCCGGCCCGAGGTGATTGTTCTGGATCCCAAACTGCAGGTCCGGCGTTGACGGGCCGGTCACGTATTCCGCCTCATCCAGCGCCAGCACCCGCGGCGCGCCGGCCGGCAGCTTGTAATCGAACTGCGCCCCGGCCAGCCATTTGGCATAGAAGGCGCTCAGCCGGGCATAACGCGAGGTCGGCGTGGCCGCCAGCCAGGCGCGCACATCCTGCACCGCCTGGGGCTGCTCGAACAGCGCCGCCAGCACGGTCAGGTCGAGCTGTTCCTTCTTCAGCGCAAAGGTCAGGTGGTCCACCGTGGTGTCGCCGCCGCGGTAGCGGTTGCGGGGGTAGACCGTGCGCGTGGTGCCATCCGGGCCGGTATGCGTGCTGAGCACGCCGGTCTTGTCGCCGAGCGCCGAGGTGCAGCGCAGCGGCGGCACGCGCAGGCCGAACTGGCGGATCAGGGCGTCGTAGCCTAGTGGTGCATGAGCCATGCGGAGGTCGGTGAAACGTGGGGCTGATGCCCGCGGAGCTTACCATAGCTTCTACCGGACTTACCAAAACATCTACTTCGCGCCGGATTCTGGCAATTTCATCTATGAAGCCGGCGCGCCACCGGGGCAGGCCAGCCGGCCAGCAGGCCGGCTTTACGAGGCGCTCTACTGCGCTTGCAGTTTTGTCTATTCCAGGCGCAGGCGATGACGTTTTCGTCTACATGGGTCAACCGGCGCCGCCAGCGGCCAAGGACTTGTAAATGGCACCTGAAAATGACAGCCTTGTCATAATCAAGCCGTATTGCCACATAATCGCCGGCATGGCCCAAGGAGTAGCTCAGGGTTTTCTCTGAGTTTGCCAATTAATCGGCGTAAAACCCATTTCGGTTATTTGACCAACTCCATTTATCGCCTATAACTGCAACTACATGTTGCGGCCGATGTCACGCACCATGCCTCAGCCCGCCAGGTTCGCCTGCGGGCATTTTTTTTATATGTCGGCACGAGATTAATCGGAGGCATTTAGCCTGAATCTGCCGGGGCGGCGGGGGAAAATCATGACAATTCTGTCATCATGACGCTGCCGTCATCATGACAATGTTGTAATGATAATGCGCCATTGTGACCGCGCCAGATTCAGAAGCAATACTCATTGATGTCGGAGGGTGCGCCGGACTTCCCCGCCAGCAAAGGGATTGCAGCCGGCGGTCGCTACCGCCGCCGGGTTTTGCATACAGCTTCTGATGCGGTTTTGTCGTGAATATAAGGCGCCCATCCATGGCCCGCATTAATTCAGTGAAAACCCTGCCCCGGCTTTCGCTTGACTTCGTTGATATATCACATACTGTGTATCCCATCGCCGCTCCTAGTTTGTGAGAGAGGTGAGGGCGGAGACCTCAGGTCGCGTCGTGATAAGAGGCAAACAAATGCCAATGACATTAGGAGACATGAAATGCCAGCAGCCATCCCTAAGCTGAGGCGCAGCGCGACCGTATATTCCTCCGCCCTGTCGCGAGTTAATGGCCAATCTATTCAAGGAGCGCGCAATGAGTAATCCATCGGCAATGGGGATGGGCGTCAATCACCAGGTCCCGGAAGGTACACGCTGGATGCAGCTGATCGTGGGGGTGGTCTGCATGATCGCCACCGCCAACATCCAGTACGCCTGGACCCTGTTCGTCCCGGAGATCCAGGACACCTACGGCTGGTCCCGCGCCAGCATCCAGATCGCGTTTACCGTCTTTGTGCTGGTGCAGACCTGGCTGGCACCGATCGAAGGCTACTTTATCGACAAGTTCGGGCCACGGATGATGGTGGCGTTCGGCGCGGTGTTCATCGGCGCGGCCTGGTGCATCAACTCGCAGGCGACCACGCTGATGGGCTTCTACGTCGGCGCGGCGGTGGGCGGGCTGGGCGTGGGCTCGATCTACGCCACCTGCATCAACAACGCCCTCAAGTGGTTCCCGGACCGCCGCGGCCTGGCCGTGGGCCTGACCGCCGGCGGCTACGGCGCGGGCTCGGCGGCAACCATCCTGCCGATCGCGGCGATGATCGAGTCGCAGGGCTTCCAGCACACCTTCCTGTTCTTCGGCCTGCTGCAGGGTTCGCTCGCCTTCGTCGCGGCGTGGTTCCTGCGTTCGCCCAAGTCGCATGAAGTCAAGGCGTCGGCCAAGCTGGTCCAGGCCACGCGCGACTACACGCTCAAGGAAGCGCTGTGCACCAAGCTGTTCTGGCTGATGCTGATCATGTTCGTGCTGGTGGTCACCGGCGGCATGATGGCCGTGGCGCAGCTGGGCGTGATCGCCAAGGACCTCGGCGTGAAGGAGTTCAAGGTCGACCTCCACTTCTTCGTGATGGCGGCGCTGCCGCTGGCGCTGATGCTGGACCGGATCATGAACGGGATCTCGCGTCCGCTGTTCGGCTGGATCTCGGACAACATCGGCCGCGAAAAGACCATGGTGATCGCCTTCACGCTGGAAGGGCTGGGCATCATCGCGCTGGGCTACTTCGGCAGCAACCCGTACGCGTTCCTGATCCTGTCCGGCGTGGTGTTCCTGGCCTGGGGCGAGGTCTACTCGCTGTTCTCGGCGCTCGCCGGCGATGCCTTCGGCACCAAGCACATCGGCAAGATCTACGGCGTGCTCTACACCGCCAAGGGTATCGGCGCACTGTTCGTGCCGATCGGCAACCTGATGATGGAAGCGACCGGCACCTGGTCCACCGTGCTCTACACGGTGGCAGCGATGGACCTGACCGCGGCCTTCCTGGCGATCATGGTGCTGCGGCCGGTGCTGAAGAGCCACGTTGCCAACGCCCGGAGCCTGTTCTCGAAGGAGGCGGCGGCAGCCGGATCGCAGGTACCGGCCTGAGCGGGGATGACGGCGGCGACGCCAGTCATTGCAGGGCTTTCGCAGCAACAAAAGGCGGGCTTCTTCGGAAGCCCGCTTTTTTCATGGGGCCGGGTGTTTGCGACGGCAGCGGGGCGCCTGTGATAAAGGTATGCCCGTGCCCACCCCAGCGCCTCCCATGCGCGCCGCCGTCATGTTCCAGGTCCTCGCCCCGTGCCCATCCCTGACGCCCTATGTCGACGGCTACTGGTTCGTACAGGACCTGGAAGGCGCCTACGCCGGCAGCGATATCACCACCTGTCCGTACCCGGGTGCGGTGCTGTCGGTCAACTTCGGCCGTCCGAACGCGATGGTGGGAGGCCCTGCCGTGCCGACGGTGTCGCTGCTGGGCTTGCAGTCGGCCAGCCGGCGCTGGCAGTCGTGGTCCGATACGTACTTCGTCATGGCCATGCTCAGCGGCGCCGGGCTGGCGCGGCTGTTTCCCGGCGTCGGGCCTGAGTGCAAGGACCAGTTGCTGGACCTCGCGGGGTACCTGGGAGACCGGGCCAGCCATGCGCTCAGCGCCGACCTTAGCGCCGCCTGGATGCCGGCACGCATCGTTGCCCGGCTCGATGCGTGGCTGCTGCGGCGGCTCGCGGCGCTGCGGGAGCCGACGGCGCTGCAATCGATGCGCGCGGCCCACGCGCTGTTGCGCGAGGGGCGGCAGGTACAGGAAGTCGCCAGCCTGATGGCGGTCAGCCGGCGCCAGCTGAACCGCTGGTTCGCGCAGCAGCTGGGGCTGGGGCCAAAGCAGCTGATGGAGCTGGAACGCCTGCAGCACAGCATCCAGGCACTGCAGCGCGGCACGTGCGCTGCGCTGGACGGCTACAGCGACCAGGCCCACCAGATCCGCGCATGGCGCCGCCGCATGGCGCAGACGCCGGGCACGTATGCGCGCAGCGGTCAGTCACCGCTGGCGGTGTCCTTCGGGCAGCGTCCGGCCGGCGCGCCGGCCTTTTATCTCTGAGCGGCGCGTGCCAGCCACGTCCCAAACGTTCAATACAGCGTTTGCGCGCAGCGCCATGCTGGCCGCCTGAATGGAGGAAACCATGAACGCTGCAGAGTTGCCGCCGGAGCGCGGCTTGATCACCTACACGGATGGCACCACGGTCTTCGAGGGCTACCTCGCCAGGCCTGCCGGCATGGCCGCGTCACGCACGCCGTGCGTGGTGCTGGCCCATGAGTGGAGCGGCCTGAACGCGGCGATGCGTCGCTGCGCCGACCGCTTTGCGGCACTGGGCTATCTGTGCTTTGCCGCCGACGTGTACGGCAAGGGCGTGCGCGGCGACGAGCGGGGCGACAACGCGCACCTGATGGACCCGCTGCTGGCCGACCGCCGGCTGCTGCGGCAGCGGCTGCTGGCCGGGTTTGAAGCGGCCAGGCGACTGCCGGACGTAGATCCGGGGCGGATGGCCGCGGTGGGGTACTGCTTCGGTGGCCTGTGCGCGCTGGACCTGGCGCGCGCCGCCGCGCCCGGGCTGGTGGCCGCGGCCAGCTTCCACGGCGTGCTGCAGCCCCCGCGGCTCGGCCCGCAAGGTCCCATCGGTGCCAGCGTGCTGCTGCTGCATGGCTGGGAAGACCCCGTGGCGCCGCCGGCGGACGTGCTCGCCATCGCCACCGAGCTGACACAGGCCGGAGCCGACTGGCAACTGCATGCCTATGGCCATGCGCGCCATGCGTTTACTTTCGAGGGCGCCAACTTCCCGGAGCGGGGCATTGTCTATGACGCCGCGGCCGACCGGCGCTCGTGGGCGGCATGCGCGGCGTTCCTGGCCGAGCGGTTCGCGGCATCGGCCTAGCGGCAGGACCGGCGCCGCACGGTCAGATCGCCTGTTGCCGTGTCAGCCTGGCGCGGCAATGGATGCAGGCGTCGCGCACCATGAAGTTCACCAGCGTCGGCGAGACCCCCAGCTCCGACGCGATCTGCTTCTGCGTCATGCCCTGCAGGCGGCACATCTCGAAGGCGCGCTGGGTGCGTTCGGGCAGTTCCGCCAGCGCGCCGGCCAGCGCGCACAGCGCCTGCCGGTCCATCGCGATGATGTCGGGTGTTGTCGTCGGCGAAGGGGCGTTGATGCCTTCGTCTTCGGGGGCCATCCATTTCTGCTCCAGCGTCTGCCGGCGGTAGGTGTCGATGGCGAGGTTGCGCACCACCTGGAACAGGTAGCTGAGCCGGCAGCGGATCGATGGTTCGTCGGCCATGCCGCGCAGGCGCAGGAAGGCGTCCTGGACCACGTCCTCGGCCTGGTCGCGGGTGCCTACGATGCGGGCGGCGGCACCCACCAGGGCGCGCCGGTTGGCTACGAATAATCCGAGCAGGGAGTCCCCGGCCAGCACGGGGGCGGGGCGTAAGCCTGGGTCGGTGATGGAAATCATGCGGGCGGCTCCTCGGATTGCTGCAGTGCGGAGTCGTACGGTAATACGAATGCGAATGATTCGCAATAAAGAAAAACGTAACGCAGATGTTATCGGGATTGAAATTAATGCCACGGTTTCGGGATACGAGAGAAATTAAATTTCCCGGGGGATGCTTCGTCTAGGTGCGAGCCCCGTTGGCGCTAGGCGGTTTCCCAGTCCGGTGCAGGCTCCCTAAATCCTTGTCGCCGCCATTCGTCCTGACTCGGATGGACTGTCCAAAACTTCCTCATGCCGGGTTTCCACGCCGCCTCCCGGCGCCGCTGCCGCAGTTTTGGCTATGGCAGGTGGATCTGGCCGATCCGGTGCATGCGGCGGCGATTGCGGCGGCCAGCTGCCTTTGCCATGCCGAGCACGCGCACTGCGCCACGCTGCGGCAAGCCGCTGACCGCCGGCGTTTCACGGGCGCGCGCGTGGCCTTGCGAACCGTGCTGGCGCAGCGGCTGGATTGCCTGCCGTCCACCCTGCGTTTCCGCACGGGCAGCCACGGCAAGCCTTATCTCGAGGGCATCGCGGCACCGGTGTTCAACGTCGCGCATGCGGGGGACTACGCGTGGATTGCGCTGGCGGAGGCAGGCGGGCAGGTCGGCGTCGATATCGAGCGGATCGATCCGGCCCTGGGGCGGGCGGCGATGCGCGAGCTGGCCGCGCACTGCCTCACGCCGCGCGAGCGCGCGTGGCTGGCGCTGCTGCCGGCCGACGCCTGGCCGCGCGCGTTTTTCCTGCTATGGACGGCCAAGGAGGCCCTGCTGAAGGCGCTGGGCCTGGGGATCGCCGACCACCTGCAGCATGTGTCGGTGGTGGCGGATGGGCGGGGCGGCGCGGGCCGCCTTGCCGTAGTGCCGGAAGCCGGCCAGCTCGCCGGGCATGCGGCGGCACTTGCCCGGATGCGGCTGTACCGGCTTGCGGCTCCGGACGGCTACGCGGCGGCGATCGCCTGGGTGCCGCCCGCCTGAGCCGGCTGGGCCATCCAGGGGCGCTCGCCGGCCAGCGCGTCGTGGATGTCGCTGGCGATTTCCTCGGCGCGCGCGGGCAGCACCGACAGCAGCGTGTCGCTGAGGCCGTGGCTGCTCTGGCAGAAGCCCTGCAGGTACACCGGCACCGCCAGTTCCGGCGCTGCCAGCACGCGATAATTGCGGTCCACGCTGAAGTCGCCCAGGTAGCGGGCCAGCGGCGCCAGCAGCCGGCGATGGCTTTCGCGCTCATAGCCAGTGGCCAGCACCACCGCGTCGTAACGGCGTGTGTCGGTGTCGGCCGGCGCGCCCGGCGCCGTGACGGCAATGGCCAGCTCGATGCCGCCGGCGCCGCATTGCGCGGCCTGCACCGCCTTGCCGGTCAGCAGGTTGACGCGGAACTGCCCGCACACCTTCTGGCGGTACAGCATGGCGTAGATCTGGTCGATCAGGTTGGCGTCGATGACCGAGTAGTTGGTGTTCAGGTATTCGTCGATCAGCCGGTCGCGGCCCGCCTGCGCCTGTTCGAACACCACATCGGTATAGGCCGGCGCGAAGATCTCGTTGACGAAGGGGCTGTCGTCGGCCGGCTTCAGCGCCGCGCCGCGGATGATCCAGTCCACTTTGGCCGAAGGATAGTTGTCGTGCAGGTCGATAAAGGCCTCGGCGGCGCTCTGGCCGGCGCCGATCACGGCGATGCGCATCGGCTTGCCGCTGGCGCAGGGCTGCGTGCCGATCCAGTTGAGGTAGCCGCTGTGGTGGGTCAGGCGCGGATCGCCGCGCAGGCCGGCGAAGGCTTCCGGAATGCGCGGCGTGCCGCCGGTCGACAACACGATGGCGCGCGCCAGCCGGGTGCGTTCGCGCCCCTGCGCATCGACCGACACCACCCGCACGCGCCCGATGCGCCCGCCCAGGGCTTCCGGCTCGATCCGCGCCACTTCCTCGCCGTGGCTGCATTGCCCGGCAAAGTGGCTGGCGGCCCAGCGCAGGTAGTCGTTGTACTCCATGCGGCTGGGGTAGAACGTGCGCAGGTTGATGAAATCGACCAGCCGCCCGTGGCGGTGCAGGTAGTTGATGAAGCTGTAGGGGCTGGTCGGGTTGCGCATCGACACCAGGTCCTTCAGGAACGAGATCTGCATCTCGCTCTGGGCCACCAGGGTATTGCCATGCCACTGGTAGTCCTGCTGCTTCTCGATGAAGTGCGCGTCGAGCGGGCGGCCGGCCGCGGCCTGCTCCTGCAGCGCGATCGCCAGGGCCAGGTTGGAGGGGCCGAAGCCGATGCCGATCAGGTCATGGGTGGCCGGGGAAATCTCGCGTAGCGTCATGGGTTCGGTCCTTGCTGAGCAGTCGAAAAAGAGGCCAGGGAGGGGAGCAGCAGGTGTTCGCCAAAGAAGCGCTCGCGCAGCAGCATCACCAGCATGGCGCGCTTGTGCGGGAAGTCGAACTCCTTGACCTTGGAAAAGCCGGCCTTGTCGAGGTTGGCAATCTGGCGCACATGGTCCGCGCGCGGCTCGCCCACGATGCGCTGGGTGCGCGGATCGTCGAGGAACTGGTAGTGCTGGATCGCGGGAAACCATGCGGTCAGGAAGGCCTTGCCGCGGAATGCCGGCTCGCCGATCAGCACGTGCCAGCCACGGTCGTGGTCGTGCGCGTCGTAGAACGGCGCGATGCGGTTCTCCTTGGCCCAGTACACCTCGAAGTAGCCAAACGGAGCATCGTCGAACGCGGCGATCAGCGGGATCATGTGCGGGTCGTCGATCAGCCCCTGCAGGTAGGCGCGATGTTTGGCCTCGTCGCCTTCCTCGTTCCAGAAGTACGCCACCTCGGGGTCGTTCATCCAGCGGTGCAGCAGGGGCAGGTCGAGCTCGAGCTCGGCGGCGCGCAGCGTCAGCGTGCGGTCCAGCCACGGGATATGGCGGGCATAGACCACGCCCTGCGGCTTGGGCGCGCGTTGCGGGTGGCGCTTGCCGTCGGTCAGCGCATAGCGCAACGGATACGGTCCGGCCGATGGCGCCAGGTAAAGCTCGGGGCGCTGCCACAGGAGCTCGGCATGGGCCACGCTGCCGCGCGCGCCGGACGCGTCGCGCACCAGCACGCCGAGCGCATGCAGCCGTCGCTCGGCGTCGCGGGACTCGAGCTGGACGCGCAGCGCACGCGGCGCGCCGTGCGCGAACGCAGCGTCGAGCGCCGCCATCGCGGCATGCGCCAGCGCGGCGGCATCGGCCTCGGTATCGAGCAGACGCAGGGCGTCGCCGTCGAGCGCAAAACGGACCGGCGCGGCGGCGACTTGCGTGACGGTAAGCTGCGCGCCGTCGAAGCGGCTTTCGCAACGCAGTGCGGCGTCCGCGGCGAAGGAAACGTGGCGAGGGAAGGGAGAGAGCGTAGTCGGCATCGAAGTCCTGTGCAGGCGAAGCGAACGTTGCGGGCGGCGCACTGGGCGCTTTCCGTCATGCCTATCGAGACGAGGCAGCGGGCGCCGGATTTAGGTTCGCCGCGAGCGGGTGCGGGCGGCCCGGCAGATTCCCGAATGCCTGCGCCAGTGCTTCCGCGATATCTTCATGCGCTTGCGCGGCATCGGCCACCACATTGCCCATGCGCAGGAACTCATGGACCATGCCCGCATACTCGCGCACCGTAACCGGCACGCCGGCATCGGCCAGCTTGCGCGCGTAGGCGTGGCCCTCGTCGCGCAGCGGATCGCACTCTGCCAGCACCAGCAAGGCCGGCGCCACGCCGCGATGATCGGGCGCGAGCAGCGGCGCGAAGCGCCAGTCGCCCCGGTCGCCGGCATCGCGCAGGTACTGGCGGTAGAACCATTCGATGGTTTCGGTATCGAGCAGGTAGCCCTGCCCGTAGCGGCGGTGCGAATCGGTGTCGGTGCGCCCGCCCAGTCCCGCGTAGCACAGCACCTGCAGGCAGGGCTGCGGCAGCGCCGGGTTGTCGCGCGCGGCCAGTGCCAGCACCGCGCTGAGCGTGCCGCCGGCGCTGTCGCCGCCCACGGCAATGCGGGCCGGATCCAGTCCCAGCGTGGCGGCATGCGCGCCCAGCCACGCCAGCGCGTCGATGGCATCGTGGGCCGCGGTGGGGAAGCGATGCTCCGGCGCCAGCCGGTACGCCACCGACAGCACCGCGCAGGGCGTGCGCTGCGCCAGCGCGCTGCACAGCGCGGCATGCGAGTCCAGGCTGCCGACGGTGAAGCCGCCGCTATGGAAATGCAGCAGCACCGGCAGCGCCGGCCCGTCGCCGTGCGCGCGCGGCGCATAGAGCCGGGCATCGAGCTGCTGGCCGTCGCGGGTGGGGAGCAGCAGCGCTTCGACCCGCGCCAGCGGCTCGGGCGGCAGGTCCAGCGCGGCCGAGGCGGCGTCGAATTCGCGCCGCGCCTGCGCCGGCGTGAGTCGATGGATGACCGGGCGCTTGCCGGTCGCGGTGGCGATTTCCACCATGTCGAGCAGCGCTTCGAGATCGGGGTGCAGTGCCATGATCGATGCGGTTGGGAAAAAGGGAGTCAGGCGGCGGACGCTGCGGGCAGCGGCGTGGCGTCGTGCGGCGCGGCGTCGCCCGCAATCTGCCCGTTCTCGATCCTGACCACGCGGTCGGCCAGGCCGAAGTAGCGGTCGTCGTGCGAGATCACCAGCACCGCCTTGCCCTGCGCGCGCAGTTCCGGCAGCACCTCGCGATAGAAAATATCCTTGAACAGCGGGTCCTGGTCGGCGGCCCACTCGTCGAGGATCAGCACCGGCCGGCGTTCCAGGCAGGCGACGATCAGCGCCAGCCGCTTGCGCTGGCCCTGCGACAGCGCCTGCGTGGTGAAGCGGCCGGCGCGCACGCTGACCTTGTGGCCGAGCCGGAAGCGCTCGATCAGCCGGTTGGCCAGGGCCTCGTCCTGCGGATCGTGCGCGAGCAGCGTGTCGAACAGGTGGAAGTCCGAGAACACGGCCGAGAACAGCGCCCGGTAGTCGGCCAGCCGCGCCGGGTCGGCCGCCTTGCCGTTATGGAGCAGGCGGCCCGACAGCGGCGGGTACAGGCCCGCGACCAGCTTGGCCAGCGTGGTCTTGCCGCTGCCGTTGCCGCCCACCAGGAAGACGATCTCGCCGGCGCGCAGCACCAGGTCGACCGGTCCGAGCGCGAAGAAGCTGTTTTCGCCCTCGTGGAAATAGCGGTGGCTGGCGCCGTCGAGCGCGACCGACGAGAACGGCGCCGCGGGCGGGGCGCCCGGCGGCGCTTCGGGATCGGCATCGGCGCCCAGCGCTTCGATGCGCGCGTAGGCCACGCGCCCCATGCTCAGCGCCGGCAACGCGTTCAGCAGCGATTCCAGCGGCGACATGATGTAGAGGAACATGATGGTGAAACCCGTCATCACCGCCGGATCGAGCGGCGTTGCGCGCGGCGCGAACAGCACGCCGCCGATGACCGCGAAAAACAGGAAGCTGCCGAACCCCAGCGCCACGAAAAATATCGACAGGCCGCGCGTGCGCGCCGCGCGCACCGCTTCCAGCGTGGCGCCCAGGCTGTCGCGCAGGAAGCTGAGCTGTTTGTCATGGTTGAGCTTGAGTTCGCGCGCGCCGGACACCAGCGCCTTGAACTGGCCGTGCAGCGAGTCCTGGGCAATGCCGGCCTGCTTCAGGTGCACCAGCGCGCGGCGGTGGTTCAGGTGATAGATCCACGAGCCCACGCCCAGGATCGCGCAGGCAATGGCGAAGGTCGGCAAGGACAGCCAGGCCAGGTAACCCAGGCAGCCCAGCACCACCATGGCGTTGGTCAGCACCACGGGAATCACCGACAGGCCGTTGGCGACATGGGTGCTGTCGTCCGCCAGCGCCGCCTGCACGCGCGCATTGCCGGTCTGCTCGATATGCGGATAGGGCGCGCCGATAAAGCGCTCGCAGATCTGCGCGCGGATGCGCGCCAGCGCGCTCTGGCTGACGCGCACGAACAGGGTCGACGCCAGCGTGCGGCACGCCAGCACGGCGATCGCCAGCGCTGCGAACGGCAGCGCCAGCCGCGGCGCTTCGGCGCCCTGCGTGGCCAGCACGCGGTTGATCAGCGCCACCATGCTGACCGCGCACAGGCCGGCGGCCAGGCTGGCCGCGGCGGCCAGGACGATGGTAAGGCGCAGCGTGCGCGGCAGGGAGGCAAATAGCGTCATGCGGGCTTGGAGGGAGGGTCGTTACTGACCGGATGACGTGCGGCCGCCCGGGAAAATTAGCGGCAACCCGGCGCGCCGGTAATTTCCCGGCCGGCGCATTCGTCATGCGTGGTGCAGGCCCGCATCTGGCGCGGGTGTGCGCACCAGGAACCCGATGATCGCTTTGCTTGCGCCGTTTTTTACCGGACCGCTGCGCCCGTTCGGCGAGCGCCTGGCCATTGCCGCGCAGTCGGCGCAGCCCTCAGTGCGCGCCATGGCGCTGGACCGCAGCTGGGCGGACGCCTGCCTGGTCAGCCTGGCGCAGGCGCTGGGCTGCGATGACCGGCGCGCGCTGGCCGCGGCATGGTTTCGGGACTACACCCTGGCGGTGCTGCCGGGCGCGCTGGTGGCCGCTACGCTGCATCGGCGCAGCCTGCCGTTCGATCATCCGGCCGTCAGATGGCAAGGCGCGGCGGACGGCCGGCTCGCCCGCCTGGTGCTGCCCGATGACGGCGCGCCGGCCGCGGCGACGCTGCCATGCCTGCTGTCGCCCTTGCTGGTGCGGCACCTGCCGCAGGTGGTGGCGGCGTTTGCCGCCGCCGCGCGCGTGTCGCCGCGGCTGCTCTGGTGTACTGGCGGCGTTGCCGCCGCCGGCGTGGCGCGGCAACTGGCCGCACATCCCGCGCTGGCCGCCGCGCCGCGGGCGGAAGTGCTGGCATGGAGCGGCAATGCCGTGTCCGCCGATGGCTTCGGCAATCCGTTCCACGGTGCCTTCCGTCCGGGCGCGGAGCCCGGGCTGCCCGGCGTGGCGGCGGTACGGCGCATCTGCTGCCTGAACCACCGCTTGCCTGGCGAGGGGTATTGCGGCACGTGCCCGCTGGTGGCGGATGCGCGGGCACGCGCGCCGCTCAGCGCCGCGCAGACTGCTCCGGTGCGCGCCACTGCCGCCATAGCCAGCCCGCGGTGACCGCCACCGGCACGCCCAGGCCGATCCAGCACAGCGCATCCCACGCGCCGTCGCCAAAAATGCCGGCCGCCAGGCCGCCCAGCGACAGCGCGCCAAGCAGCACCGGCATCGGCCAGGTATCGTCGATCAGCTTCATGCCTGGTCTCCCGACAGTTGCGGCGGCAGCGGTGTGCGCGCTTCCTCGCGGCTGCGCCGCGGCCGCTTGAGCCAGAAGATCAGTCCGGTCACGGTGGCCCCCGCCGTGATCACGGTCAGCAACGCCCACAGGATCTGCAGCGGCCGGCCGGCATAGTCGCCAAAGTGGAAAGGCGCCGACAGCAGCAGCACCTGCAGGTACCACGGCATGCCGCGCACCGCGGCGACGCTGCCGTCGCCGGCGTCGACCAGCGCGATCGCATAGACGCGCTTCTGCAGCTCGGTATGGCCGCGCAGCACCACGCCGTAGTGGCGGCCGGTGGAGAACTCGGTGCCGGGGTAGAACACAAAGGCCGGATCCTTGCCCGGCACGGCCTGGTGGGCCGCCTCCAGCGCGCGGTCGACCGGCACCAGCTTTGGCGGTGTCGGGCCGGGCAGGGTGGCGATCAGGTGCTGCAGCTCGGTCTTCTGCCACAGCCCGATGATCAGCGGCGAGAACGACAGGAAGGTGCCGGTCAGCCCGACCACCAGGGCCCACACCATCACCACGATGCCGAACAGGTTGTGCAGGTCCGCCTGCACTACGCGCACCGGCTTGCCGAAGCGCACCAGCCCGAAGGCCAGCTTGCGCATGAAAGGCCCGTAGAGCACCAGGCCGCTGATCAGGCTGAGCGCGAACAGCACGCCGATAAAGCCGATGAAGAACTGGCCGGGCAGGCCCAGGAACAGGTTCAGGTGCAGCTTGAGGATAAAGCCGCTGACGGTCTCGCCGGCCGGGCCGGGCTTGCGCGGCGCGCCGGTGGCGGCATCGAACTGGACCGTGGTGCCGTGGCGCAACTTGGCCTCGCCGGGCGGGCCGACGCGCACGCCGACGGCATCGGCATCATCCTCGGCGAAGGCAATCGACTTGGGCGCCTGGCCAGGATGGGCGGCGCGCGCCGCATCGACCATGCCTTGCAGCGGCGGGCGCTGCGCCGGCACGGGCAGGGTGCGTTCGGCCGACACCAGGCCGTGGTGTTCCTGGCCGGCGAGCGCGTCGATGTCCTCGTGGAAGATCAGCAGCAGACCGGTGAGGCACAGCACCAGCAGGTTCAGGGTGCAGAGCAGGCTGGTCCAGCGGTGGATCGCGTACCAGAAGCGTAGCGTGGGGGCTTTCATGTGATGGGACTCCTGCAAGGCCGCGGCCCCGCACCCGTGTTGCGGGTGCGGGGCCGTGCCTGCCGCCATGAGTTGGCATGCCAGGCCATGCCCGGCTTACCAGCGGTACGTCACCGTGCCGATGATGGTGCGGCGGCGCCCGTAGTAGCAGTTGGTGGCGCTGTCGCATGCGGCGACGTAGGTCTTGTCGAACAGGTTGTTGACGTTCAGCCGCAGCGTGTAGTGCCGCGCAAACGAATAGCTCGCGGCCAGGTCGACCAGCGTGAAGCCGGGCACCTCGGTCACGTTGGTCTGGTCGTAGGTCTTGCTGACGTAGCGCACCCCGCCGCCCAGCCAGACGCCCGCCAGGAAGCCGCTGGAGAGCCGGTAATCCGCCCACAGCGAGGCCATGTGCCGCGGCACGTATTGCGGCGTCTTGCCGGCGTTGGGCGCGTTCGGGCCGGCCTTCGTGACCTCGGCGTCGGTGTACGTGTACGACGCCAGGATGTTGAAGTTGGGCGTGACCGACCACGTGCCTTCCAGTTCCACGCCGCGCGAGCGGACTTCACCCAGTTGCGACGAGAAGCCGCTGACCGGGGATGTCGTCAGCACGTTGGCCTGGGTCAGGTCGAACAGCGACAGCTGGGCAAAACTGCGGCTGCCCGCGGGCTGCCACTTCAGCCCGGCCTCGTATTGCTTGCCGGTGGTGGGCTGCGGCGTGCCGCCGCCGAACAGCGGCACGGCCGTGGCCGGCTCGAACGAGGTGGAATAGCTCACGTAGGGCGAAAGGCCGTACGGGCCTTCCCACAGCAGGCCGGCACGGCCGGTGAACTTGCCGTCGTCGCTGCCGGTGCGAGTGACCGCGTTGGTCGAGAGGGCGCGCGTGTCGGTGCTGACCTTGGCCTTGTCATAGCGCCCGGCCAGCTGCAGCATGAAGCGGTCGGAGATCCGCACCATGTCCTGCAGGTAGAAGCCGATCTGGCTGCGCGTGGTGTCTTCGTCGGTCTGGTAGTTCGGCGCGACAAAATTGCCGTAGACCGGGTTGAAGATATTCAGCGGCGGCTGGGCGGCCGGCGTGTTGCCGGTCAGGCCGCGCAGGCGGTCGAAGGTCGAGCGCGAGTAGTCGATGCCGGTCAGGATGGTATGGTCGAAGATGCCATGCCTGACCTTGATCTGCGCCTGGTTGTCGACCGTGAACAGGTCGAACGACTCGTTCGAGCGCAAGCCGATACGGCGCAGCAGGTAAGGGCCGTTGGGCGGATTCGCCACCAGCCCGCCGTTGCCGCCGATGTTCTCGTAGCTCACATACATGTGGCCGTAGCGCAGGTTCTGGCGCAGCGTCACCGTGTCGTTCAGGCGATGCGAGAATTCATAGCCCGCCAGGTACTGCTCGCGCTTGAAGCGGTCGAAGCCCGGCTCGCCCGTGAACAGGTCGGTCGGGATCCTGGAGCCGTTGGCCAGCGGCGTGATCGTGCCCAGCGCCGGCAGGAAATTGGCGCTGTTGCCGGCATTGTCGTGGTAGATCTGCGCGTAGGCCGTGAAGCTGGTGGCATCGGTGGGGCGCCAGGTGATCTGCGGCGCGATGAAGAAGCGGTCGTCGCCGGCCATATTGGTCTGCGTGCCGCTGTCGCGCGCCAGCGCGGTCAGGCGGTACAGCACCTTGCCGTCCTTGTCGAGTGCCCCGGTGAAGTCGCCGGAGACCTCCTTGCGGTCATAGTTGCCGAAGCTGAGGTTGATCTCGTTGGCGGTCTCCGCCTGCGGCCGCTTGCTGATCTGGTTGATCAGGCCGCCGGGCGAGGTCTGTCCGTACAGCACCGACGACGGACCGCGCACCACGTCGACGCGATCCAGGCTGTACGGCTCCAGTTCCCAGCCGCCGTAGCCGCCGGAAGCCGGCAGCTTCAGGCCGTCCCAGTACTGGCTGTTCTGGGACACGGTGAAACCGCGGATCATGTAGGTGCTGCGCCGCGTATCGACGATCGGCTCGGTGCGCACGCCGGCGCTGTAGCGCAGCGCTTCCTCGACCCGCTGCGCGCCCTGGGCGCGCATCTGGTCGGCGGTGATGACGCTGATCGACTGGGGCGTGTCGGCGATCGGCACGTCGGATTTGGTGGCGGACACCGACTTCTTGTTCGCCGGCCCGTAGTTCTCCACGCCGTCGGCGCGCACGCTCACGGTCGGCAGCTGTACCACGGCGGTGCTGCCCGCCTGCGCCGTGCCGCTGTCCTGCGCCTGCGCGCACTGCATGGAGACCGCCAGCGCCAGCGCCGTCAGCGCAAATGGTTGATGGCCTGGCCGACCCCGGCCCGGGCGACCCGTTCTACCCGTGTACATATTCCTCCTGGATTTCGGCTTTCTTGATTTCGGCCGTAGTGTAAATGCAAATCATTGTTATTTGCGTTAAAAAATTTCATTCGCAGCCTCCTACGTCGGGAGGGTGGCCCCTGTAGCCGGGTGCCGCGCTTCCGTGTCCGGCTCCGGGCGTGACTCGACGCTGCGCTGCAACTGCGCCAGCAATCGGGGGTCGCGGACGATGGCGTGGTGGTCCACGGCCTCCAGCACGGTCTCTTCGCGCGGCGCGCCCAGCCAGGCGGCCAGCCGCGCGGCTGCGCCGTCACGGCCGGTGCGCCACCAGACCGCACGGGGTGCCTGTACCACCGGTAACGCGCGCTGCGCCGCGGCCAGCAAGCCAAGCCGGTGCGCTGCCAGGAACATGTGGGCCAGCTCGTCGGCACCCAGCGTTGCCTGCGGCGCCGACGACGTTGCAATGCGCGGCGCCAGCAGGGCGCGTACGGCTTCTGCGTCGGGCTCGGGCGCGGCATTGGACGGCAGCGCCAGCGGTTCCGCAGCGGGCAACAGGCGATCGGCAAATGCCGCCAGGGCGGCGGGCCAGCCGGGCGCCGCGCCGGCGTGCGAACGCGCCTCCGGTACAAACGGATCGACCAGGCCCAGCCACTGGACCGTCTGCCCCTGTGCTTCCAGTTCGCGCGCCATCAGCGTGGCCAGCGCCGCGCCGAGCGACCAGCCCAGCAGCAAGTAAGGCCCTTGCGGCTGCGCCGCACGCCATTCCCGCACATAGTCCGCCGCGATCGATGCCAGCGAGGCATCGCGCCATGCCGGATCGGCCAGCGCGCGCGCCTGGAAGCCATAGACCGTGCGCTGCGTGCCCAATTGCGCGACGATGGCGTCGTAGTCAAATAAGGTGCCCAGCGCCGCATGGACGCAGGCCACCGGCGGCAGCGTGGCGCTTGCCGGTCCCGATGCGAGCACGCGCAGCGTGGCGGCGGGCATGGCGGCGGCAGGCTCGCCGTCCGGCAGCAACTGCCCGATGGTAGGCGTGCGCATCAGGTCGCGCAGCTTCAGGTCCAGCCCCAGCGCCCGGTTGGCGCGGACGCGGGAAATCACCTTCAGGCTCAGCAGTGAATCGCCGCCGAGCGCGAAGAAGTTGTCGTCCAGCCCCACCCGCGGCACGCCGAGCACGTCCTGCCATACCTGTGCGAGCCAGCGTTGCGCTTCGGTTCGGGGCGGCACATGCTGGTCTGACGCTTCCGCCCCGGGCGCCGGCAGGGCGCGACGATCGAGCTTGCCATTGGGCGTCAGCGGCAGGACGTCGAGCACGACGAAGGCGGCCGGCACCATGTAGTCGGGCAGCTCGGCAGCCAGCGC